>NZ_CP172573.1:3078417-3382890 GCF_045999815.1 Butyrivibrio sp. NATIVEDY162 | reverse complement strand
TGATTATAATTGCATCCGGCTGCAGCTCGCGAATTCTGTTTATCACACCGCCATATATTTCAGCGTATTGCTCATGAGTACGGCTGCCAAGCTCATTTAGTCCCAGCATTATATATATCTTCCCAAACTGTTTTCTGGAAAGTGCCTCTTCAACCGTGACCTTTTCCGTTGGAAGCTCTTCCTCCGGAACATTAGCTGTTTCCTCAGTCCTCACCGGAACAGGAACAAACTCTATATCATCCAGTCCGTAGATCGTAAGTGAAACTTTCGCATAAAAAGTCGCATGTCCCTGAAGCTGTGTACAATACTCGGATAAACCGACAGTTCTGGAATCTCCTATAAAAAGTGCATCATCAAAATACGAATCAGGAACAGAACTCATTACATAGTTGTCTTTTTCAGGCTCTGCAGCATCGCCGCCTGTTACCTCAGCGTCCCCACCTGTTACTTCGAACGCAGCATTGCCTCCGGATATCTCCGCATTACCTCCGGATATCTCTGCATTACCATCCGATACCTGCGCGTCGCCTGAAGACACTTCACTTGTTGAATTGCCTTCTGATACAGCCTGTTCGTTATTATCTGCGGCAGTTTCAGGGGCATTAGCATCGTTTGTTGCAGTTTCCTTAGAATCCGCTTCGTCTGAGTTATTCTCATCAGCCTGGTTGCCTATACCTTCCGGCGTTCCGAATATATTTTTTCGCAAAAGTTCTATAAGATAAGGTTGCTGCCCATCCATTATACGACGGAGAGTCAGCGACATAATCGGTGCATCAAAGGAGTCATATTCAATTTCTTCATACACGCTATTTTGTCCAAGTGCGGAATCCAGTGTGAACAGCAGCGCCACAACCAGTATTCCCATGGACAAAATATGCTGAAAAATTGTTTTCATATTCTGCCTTTATGTTTACTACTACTATTAAAAGTTAACATACATGAACGGATTCCCTGCCTTTGTTGAAACAAGAGCAGCGCATATCCAAAAGAGGATGAGCATCATGGCTCTGACAGGCCAGCTCTTCCTGCGTTTTACAATATTTGTGTATATACCGGGCAAAAGAAGAATAAGTCCTGCGAGCAAAAATACCCAGTATGTAGATAAAAGCTTGCCAATATCTCCGGGATTTACGGCGATACCCTCACCTCTTACAGGAAAAAGTCTCCCGAAGTAATTAAATAAATCTTCTTTATTTGGGAGAGCAAAAACTACCCAGGATATGGGTATCATTATAAGTACATGGATTCTTCCTATAATGCCAAGTGCTTTTTCGCGCGAAGCCCACACAAATTTCTCCATAACTATCATCAAGAGGAGAAAAGCGGCCCACACAATATAATTGAGAGTCACACCATGCCACAGACAGGTTAGTGTCCATACTATGAAAAGGTTTCTTATGGTCTTTACCTTACCGCCACGATTCCCTCCCATTGGAAAATACACATAATCACGGAACCATGAGCCAAGAGTCATATGCCATCTCCTGTAAAACTCACCTACGGTCCTGGATGTATACGGGTGATCAAAATTTTTCACAAATGGAAATCCCAGTATCACGCCAATTCCTGCTGCCATAAGCGAATATCCCCAAAAATCAAAATAGAGATTAAGCGAATAACACACTACTCCTGCCCACGCCAAAGGTGTAGAAATGCTCTCATAGCCTATGGTTCCTATATCTTTCCACATGGCTGCAAGATAATCTGCTATAAGTGCCTTCATAGCAAATCCAAGAGTAAAGTATACAAGTCCCTCCTCAAGCTTATCAAGGTGGATCTTTGCTCTGTCCCTGAATATCAGAAATCTGTCTTCTATACCTGAAAGGACCTTGTTCTTTTCAAAATCCGAGTATCTCATTATAGGTCCGGACATAAGCTGCGGAAACATGGAAAAATAAGCAGCTACTGCTATAATACCGGGGCACTTTTTTATTTCTCCCCTGTACAGATCTGCCTGATAACTGACCATCCTAAATGTGAAAAAGCTTACTCCCAGCGGAAGTGCCGGAATCATTCCATAAGCCGAAAGGAATTTGAATGAAAGAAGCAGAATCACATCAAGCGCCACAATAATAATCAAAAATGTCTTACTGTGAGCCTGACATTTATATGAAAAAATAAGATTTACTACTACAGCTGCCGCAAAAAACCCCATACTTTTTGGGTCGCCAAAGGCATAAAATGCAAGGCTGCCCACAAACAGAACCAGCGGACGCAGCCTTGATGGCAATACAAAATATGCAATAAGAAAAATCGGAAGAAATCTAAATATAAAAGATAAATCCGAAAAATTGGTTATATTTGGGTTAATTTGAAGCATTATTTATCTCTGCTAATTTGGTCTCGGCTGAGCTTGCGCTACGTGTATCCGAGAATTCATTCATAACCTGATCATAAATGACCTTGGCGTTATCAGTGTCACCGCTTTCATAATAGGCATTTCCTAAATTATAAAGTGCGTCAACGTTGGTGTTATCATACTGAAATGCCTTGGATAAAGCTTTTATCGCATTTTCATAATCCTGACTGCGATATGCATCAAATCCGGTCTGGTAGCTTCTTTTTGAAAGTTCACTTCCAACAAGAACCATAAATGAATTATATAGATCTGTAAACTGTGAGGATGCACCACCCTCCATATTATTCAGATCAATGGCATCCATTTTTTCCTGAACAGCATCTATATCTTCTGAATTATTAAGATATATTGAAACAGCAGCCATAAGGTCATTGGAAGCAGAACCCGAGTTGTCGGATTCTTCGTAAGAGCTCATCTTCCCCTTAAGGGTTTCGAGTTCAGAATTAAGTGAAGCTATCTGTTGCTCATATTCTCCCATCTTGGCAGATTTTGAATCAGATTCCTCGCTTATGGCAGAAATCTGTTCTCTGAAGCTGGCGTTCATCGACTGGATTCTGGCAGGTAATATCAGATAATAAGCTGCCGCTATTCCAAGTACAACGCCCAAAACTATGCCCCATATCGAGCCACTTCTTGTAAACATATTTGTTCGCACCGGCTGAATGATGGTCTCATTCCCGCTGGTGTATCTGACAACATCTCCCTGCTTTTTTTCCTTCTCTTCGTTCGTCTTTACATCCTGAGGAAGCATCATTGCCTCGGCTTCTTTGAGATACCTCTGAGCCATCACATTACCGGTATCAAGCTTAAGACTCTTTTGTGCTTCCGTCTTTGCCTTGGCATAGTTGTTATTATTCAGATATAAAAGTGCCAATAACAGATGAGCCCTGATAAATCCGGGATTCATTGACAATACTTTTTTGAGCTGGATCACAGCCATATCAAGTCTGTCCTGATGGCAATGATTAAGCGCAATATTAAACTTTTTAATGGTCTGATTAAAAGTCTCCAGTCTTGAAGGGTCGTTTCTGACCAAATCCATATAGTCATCCGCAGCGTTCTCTTCAGGCTTTAAGTTTTTACTTATAACCCATTCACTAAGAGCCGCAACCACTTCTCCACATTCATAATAGACCAGTCCTAAAAGGTTTCTGGCCTGAATATTACTTTTATTTAGTTTCAAACTTTGGTGCAGCATCTCTATGGCCCCAGAAAGGTCTCTGACCTCTGCACGCTCCAATCCCTCATTATAATAACGGTTGGAAAGCGAGATTATTCGTTTATAAACCTTAACCGCAGCACCACAATTCGGGCAATATTCGCGCTCAGTAAGCTCTGCCCCACATTGATAACATTTCATAATACGAAGTTCGCCCTCTCTATCGTAATCATTCAGAGATATCTATCCGGCTCTGAAAACATTAGCGGGAACGCGTCTGGCGTCCCATCTCTTCTGCTTTAGCATCCTTTAAGAGGCTAACAAGCACATCCGCCATATCGTCAAGATCCTGATTATAGATAATCTCCTCAGCATCCTCTATTTCAAGGCTGGGACGAAACTTCTTAAGTTCATTCTCAAAATTGATCATTATAATGCTCCTAAATAATGCACATAAAGTTTAAGTGCACCTGCCTGCCAAATATTGGATGGCAGACACTCTCATAAGAAATTTTTTATCAGTTCCCGGGCATTATTCCCAATGATTCCCTAACCTGCCCCACCAGATATAATGAGCCGGCTGCAAAAACAACATCACCCGCTCCCCTGTCAGTTATGATATCCATAAGGGCATCCCTGACACTTGTGTAATATGAGAATCTGATATCGGGTTTTTCCCTAAAATGACGCATTTCAGCCTCAAAAGCTGCTCTAAGCTGAGATTCTGACACGGATCTTCCTGTCTCAAGAACAGAAACACATATCCTGTCAAACAATCTGCTCTCCAATATCTGTCTGATCATAAGATGATATTGTTTATCAGCTACAGCACCAAACAGGAGTATTCTCTTCTTATCACAGGGCACATCCCCCGCACAGTCAAGAAAAGCCTCCATGCCATCGACATTATGCGCACCATCCACATAGAAACCCGGAAGAATAAGTTCCATCCTTCCGCCCCACTTCGCTTTTCTAAGTCCATAACTGATATCTTCATCAGTTATATCTACGCCCATATCTCTGAGAGCTCTGGTACACATTATCGCAATAGCGGCATTTTCTGTTTGAAATTTGGCTACAGACTGCAAACGCAGACCGCAATATTTATCATACTTAGATTCATAGGAAAAATCAATGCAAATATTACCTGAATCATCCGGAGTAGTATTGATCTCAGTAACAAACTCAGGTTCAACTCTATAAACTTTTGCCGATAATTCCTCTGCTCTCTTTTCAATAACATCCGTGCTGATGTCACGCTTGTTATACACAACCACCGGTGTATCCTGACGTATGATTCCTGCCTTCTCACCTGCAATCTCCGAAATGGTATTTCCAAGATACTGCATATGGTCAAGACCTATCTCAGTAATAACATCAAGCACAGGCTGATGTACACTGTTTGTAGCATCAAGTCTTCCGCCAAGCCCGGTTTCAAGCACCAGGTAGTCTACCGGATACTTCTCATAAAGAAGCATAGCCATAAAAAACAGGAATTCAAAATATGTAGGGAAATACTTTTCAGTACCATAATCCCTTATTTTTCTGATCAAATCGGCAAAAATCTCGCAAAAAATGGAGTCCTCAATGGGCATACCGTTTATGCAAAATCTCTCCGTCACCTTCACAAGGTGTGGGGAAGTAAACATTCCTACCTTGAATCCTGCCTGTCTGAGAATCTCAGACAGGTAGTTGCATACAGACCCTTTGCCGTTTGTTCCGGCAACATGGATTATATGCATCTTAAGGTCAGGACTTCCTATATACTCCAGGAATTTTCGTGTTTCCTCTACTGAATGTTTCTCTGTGAATGCAGGAATCTGATCCACAAATCTGTCGCATTCATAAAAACCAAGCCTTTCACCGCTATCCAATCGTGCAAGCATATCGAAGGCATACTTTGTAAAATCTTCACTCATATCTGTATTGTCACTTTTTCAGCTGCGCAAGTCTTTCTTCAACCTGTGCATAAGTCTGCTCATACTTCTTCTGCTTTTCTTTTTCTTCCTCAATCTTTTCAGCCGGAGCCTTGGAAAGGAACTTCTCATTTGAGAGCATGCTCTGAGATCTCTTAAGCTCACCCTCAAGACGTTTCTTCTCTTTTTCAAGTCTCTCAATCTCTGCAGAAATATCTACCAGATCTGAGAAAGGAATATAAATAGTAGCCTCAGCAAGAACTACAGACACTGCATCATCAGCAATACCGGACTTATCCTTCTGGCAAACTGACTCAGAAGCGCTTGCAAGTGTTTCAAAGAAAAGCTTACCCGTCTTGAAAATATCAAGAACCTCTTCTTTTTCAGACACTACATATACAAGAGCTTTGCGTGAAGGTGCAACATTCATCTGTGTACGAATGTTACGGATTCCCCTTACAGCTTCCTTGATGGTCTCAATAGCTTTCTCATCTGCTGCATAATTCCACTCATCCTTGTAAACAGGCCATGTTGAGATCATTATTGACTCCTCAACATCCTGAAGAGTGCAGAAGATTTCTTCTGTAACAAAAGGCATGAAAGGATGAAGGAGCTTTAAGCTGTCAATAAGTACTGTCTGAAGTGTCCAAAGAACTGCCTCATGTGACTTCTTATCATCAGAGTTATAGAGACGCGGCTTAACCATCTCGATATACCAGTCGCAGAATTCATCCCATATAAAGTCATATACTTTCTGAACTGCGATTCCAAGCTCATACTTATCCATATTCTCAGTAACTTCACGGATAGTATTGTTGAGTCTTGAAAGGATCCAGTGATCTACAGGTTCAAGACCTTCAGGTGCAGGCTGGTTTATAGCGCTCTTTTCATCCTCACCCATGTTCATCATGATGAAGCGGGAAGCGTTCCATACTTTGTTTGCGAAGTTACGGCTATTCTCAACACGCTCATTATAGAAACGCATATCGTTTCCGGGAGCGTTACCTGTTATAAGTGTAAGTCTTAATGCGTCAGCACCGTAATTTTCAATGATATCAAGCGGATCAATACCGTTTCCAAGGGACTTACTCATCTTTCTGCCCTGAGAATCCCTTACAAGTCCGTGGAAAAGAACTGTATGGAACGGATATGTTCCCATATTTTCATAACTGGAGAATATCATTCTGATAACCCAGAAGAAAATAATGTCATAACCCGTTACAAGCACATCTGTAGGGAAGAAATATTTAAGTTCCTTTGTATCATGTGGCCATCCAAGTGTCTCAAACGGCCAAAGTGCTGATGAAAACCATGTATCAAGTGTATCAGGATCCTGTGTAAAATGATCGTGACCGCATTTAGGGCATACAGTAGGAGTTTCCTTCGCTACAACAACCTCTCCGCACTTGTCGCAATAATAAGCAGGAATTCTGTGTCCCCACCAGAGCTGTCTGGAGATACACCAATCACGAATATTATCTGTCCAGTTGAAGTATGTCTTATCCATTCTCGGAGGAATAAGCTTTATCTCGCCTTCCTTAACTGCCTTGACAGCAGGCTTAATAAGCTCATTCATCTTCACGAACCACTGTGCCTTGATCATGGGCTCTACAGTAGTATGGCATCTGTCATGAGTACCTACATTATGTGAGTAGTCTTCAATCTTAACCAGAAGACCCATCTCGTCAAGTTCCTTGACAATGGCATCTCTGGCAGCATATCTGTCCATACCCTCAAATTTGCCGCCATTTGAGTTGATGGTAGCATCATCATTTAATATGTTTATCTCTTCAAGATTATGACGTTTACCAACCTCGAAGTCATTAGGGTCATGGCCGGGAGTAATCTTAACTACACCTGTACCAAATTCCATATCTACATAGGAATCTTCTACTATAGGAAGTTCTCTGTTTACAATAGGAAGAAGGACCTTTTTACCTTTGAAGCTCTTATATCTGTCATCGTCAGGGTTAACTGCAACAGCAGTATCACCAAGCATTGTCTCGGGACGAGTCGTAGCAAACTCGATAAACTCTGTCTTACTAACGGTTCCGTCTTCATTGATAACCGGGTACTTGATGTGCCACAAGTGGCCGGCCTGCTCCTCGTATTCAACCTCTGCATCAGAAATAGAAGTCTTACATACAGGACACCAGTTTACGATACGGCTTCCTTTATATATGTAGCCTTTTTCATGCATCTTGCAAAATACTTCCGTAACAGCTTCGTTACAGCCCTCATCCATTGTGAAGCGCTCTCTGTCCCAGTCACAGGACGATCCCATCTTCTTCAGCTGCTGGATAATGGTTCCGCCATACTCCTTTTTCCATTCCCAGGCTCTCTCAAGGAACTTCTCACGGCCAAGGTCTCTCTTGTCGATGCCTTCAGCCTTCAAAGCATCAATAATCTTTACCTCTGTAGCGATGGATGCATGATCTGTACCGGGCTGCCAAAGGGCATTATATCCCTGCATTCTCTTATAACGAATAAGTATGTCCTGCATGGTATTATCAAGAGCGTGTCCCATGTGGAGCTTGCCTGTGATATTCGGAGGCGGGATAACGATTGTGAAGGGTTTCTTCGTCTCGTCCACCTCAGCATGAAAATACTTATTATCTTCCCATTTCTTGTAAAGTCGATCCTCAATTCCTTTAGGATCATAGGTCTTTGCTAATTCTTTTCTCATAAACAATATCCTCATTTTCCTAAATAGCAATCATCCTAAATTTAATTCTGAATAATTACATATATATCAACCTATGATATTTCAAATACTGTATTTTTGTCAATCTTACCCGCCCCTATCCAAAGGAAAAACACAGATATTTCCGATGGTTGACGCAATAATTTAAATCTCATGACACGCATGTCACATATGCATAATGGTTAACATAGTTTTATTGACTATGATAGTATCGTATTGTTTTTTCGATTATCTGTGGATTAATATCGTAAACCATCAGATATTGCCATTTTATGCGCATTTGAGAAACATCGTTTTCGGAATATCCCCAATTTCCACAGAGTTATCCACATGTACATATGTGTCATTTTCCTTTTATGAGCACTATGAATTGTCTAGATATCGCCATTATTTTTCCAATAATTCGAATTGTTTTGAAAAATGTTTGGTTAACATAATTTCATATACCTATTATATTATGTTAACCCAAAGATAATTTTAGTTGCAAAATAATCTTTTGAATATGATAGTTTCCACTTATAATTCATGCTCAATCCGCTTCCAGAGCGCATTTACATCATTTTTGACTCTGCCGGTCGATGTGCGTATAATACCTTTCCATTCACGTGGAAACATTTCATAATATGATTTCTGTAAAAAACGTTCGTCCAGAAGTGCTACGATTCCGAAGTCCTTCTCACTTCTGATAACACGGCCTGCTGCCTGCAAAACCTTGTTCATTCCGGGATATCTGTAGGCATAGTCAAATCCGTCCTCTCCTGAATATTCAAAGAAATCCTTAATGATCTCCCTCTCATTACATACGAGTGGAATGCCGGTACCTACTATGATAACTCCAATGAGGCTATCATATTTCAGATCAATACCTTCACTGAAAATTCCTCCCATAACACAGAATCCCAGCACACTCTTAGAAGGTTCAACCTCAATGTCCATATTTATAAGACTTTGCAGATCTATATCATTTCCTGCTGTAAACCTTCCAAGAAACTCCTCCCTCTCCTCCTCGGACATCGTTTCATTCTGAACAAGAATCTCTACCTTGTTCTCGTCATAGTATTCCTGTTCATAAATGTACCCGACCTCATCCATAAATGCTCTGGAGGGGAAGAAAATCAGATAATTACCGTTTTTCCCGCTCACAATACTGTCAATATAGGACGCTATTTTTCGATATTCATCTTCCGATCTTCGTGTGTATTTGCTTGTGACATCACAGGCTACAAGTCTTCCGCATTTTGTACTGTCAAATACAGAGTGCGCATAAATCTCAAAATCCTCGGGCTTACCTCCAAGTAGCTTCTTGTAATATTGTATAGGCAGCAAAGTCGCTGAAAACAGGATAGTCGACTTAGCCCGCCCCATACAATTTGCCAGATTATCGGAAGGATCAGCGCAAAGGAGCTTGATCTTAAATCCATCCTCTTCACTATTTTCAGAATAAATCACATACTTATCGTTAATAAGTTCATATATGTTTGAAAACCTGGTTATCTCAAAATAAAATTCAAGTATTTCATCTCTGTACATCCCCTCAGCATGCTCTTCAAGCCATTTTGATATTACAGATTGAAGGAGGTTTAGTCTCTGCAAAACAGGGCTGATATCTTCAAGTACCTCACAAGCACCTTCACTGACCATAAGCTTTTCCATTTCATCGGAAAGGTTGCGTACTATACCCGCTATTCTGGGATGTGCCCCCGAAATAAGCGATTCAAACCCAAGAAGCATCTCAAGATAGAGCTCAGCGCTGTACATGCTTCTGCCCCTGTCAAGAAGATTATGGGCCTCATCTATAAGGAAAATATTGTCACCGGTGTTTCCTCCGGCAAAAAATCTTTTCAGATATATAAAAGGATCAAAAACATAGTTATAATCACAGATTATCGCATCAGCAAAAAGGCTCATATCCAGTGATAATTCAAAAGGACATACTCTGTGTTTATTGGCATAACTGATAATCGCATCTCTATCGAAGCTGTCAGAATGCATGAGCAGATCATATATGCAATCATTTATCCTGTCCATATGCCCCTCAGCGTAGGCACACTTCACAGGATTGCAGTCTGCCTTTTCAAGGAAGCATATCTTATCCTTGGCGGTCAGTGTAACCGTCTTAAACTTTAGTCCCTGCTCATTCCTTAAAAGTTCAAAGGTATCCTCTGCTACGGTTCTTGTGATGGTCTTAGCTGTCAGATAGAAAATTCTTTCAGCTTTCTCCTCACCGATAGCCTTAACAGCCGGAAAAATAGTACTGATGGTCTTACCTGTACCGGTTGGAGCCTCCATAAACAGCTTTTTCCCATGGTAAATTGTCCGATACACACCCGCAGCAAGCTCTTTTTGTCCTTCCCTATAAGTAAACGGAAATTCCATAGAATGAATGGAGTCTCTTCTAATATCATCCCACGTGGAAAGGTACATTGCCCATCTGTGATACATATTAAGAAGATCATCAAACCACTCATCTATCTCCTGTCTGGACAGGTTTTCTTCGAAGATCTTTATTTCCTCAGTATCAATATTGCAGTATGTAATCCTGACACTTATCTGTTCAAGATCCTTCTGTCTGGAAATGATCGCCGCATAGCATCTGGCCTGTGCAAGGTGAACATAATCTGCTTCCTTAATGTTCTTTAGATCGCGATAAGTCCCTTTTATCTCATCAACGAGAAGAGGCTTATCCTTCCTCTCCATGACTCCATCGGCTCTTCCGTCTATTGTCAATGTGTAATTTTCAGTTATATGTGAAAAGCTAAGCGGGACTTCCGCCTGATATTCCGCACCCATACTTTTCTGGATTTTTCGATGAATTCTTCCACCCTCCAGCATGGCAGTATCGGGAGCATGATGTATTCTGTTGTCTATATCCCCTGACCGTAATAAAAACTCAACCAGAGTTCTGACCGATATTTTAATATTTTTCATATCATTCCTTATCGTGCGAGTGCGCATCCACAGCGGAGCGTTTTTATGATATAGGAATTTCGGAGAAATTTCCTCATAATATCAGAACAAAGAGTCGCTCGCGACTCTTTGCGCGCTGGTGCGCGCAAGCTTTAGCTTGCAAAATTCATCTGCGCACCAGTCGCATCCTTAGCGGAGCGCTTTTTATTCAATAGGAAATCCGAAGGCATTTCCTATTGAATAAAAAACTCCCCATGACAGTATATCATGGGGAGCCCGTATTTCAGATAAAAAATATTACTGATTAGTCCTTTATAATCAAGCTACTGCATGCTGGCTAAGATATGCCTCAAAGTCCTGGTTATGACCACGATATCTTACTGTAAGCGGGCAGTCGAAGTTAAGTCCAAACACACCAAGAATTGACTTAGCATCCACAGTAAAACGATTGTAAGATACATCTACGTCGAAATCGCACTTAGTTGCAGCGTTAACAAAATCCTTTACCTGATTCGGTGTTAATTTGATAATTTTCTTAATTTCCATAGCTTTTAATCTCCTTACTTGAAAGAGATTATATCTCAAAAAGCTGAAAAAATATTGTAGGTTTTCTTATGAATTTCTTAAGATTTTCTTAAAACGATTAAGTCTGCTTATCTTTGGGCTTTTCCCTGAAAATTAATTCCAAATTATCCTGTGAAAATTAATATTTTTTTTCAAAAACTGAGCTCCCGGAATTTGACAATGAAAATTTTTTCTTGCATGTAGAATAAAAAAGCGCTTTAATTAAGTAAAGTTTTTAAAGAGGAGCAAGGTTATGGAAAATCTAATTATTCCCAAGGATTACACGTCAGCATTAAACCTCCACGATACACAGGTCGGTATCAAAACAGTCAAAGACTTTTTTCAGAATACACTTTCTGAGAATCTGAACCTGCTTCGTGTTACCGCCCCGTTATTTGTGGCACCCGAATCAGGACTTAACGATAATCTTAATGGCGTTGAGCGTCCTGTTGCTTTCGATATCCGTGAAGAGAACGAACGAGAAGCCGAAATTGTACACTCCCTGGCAAAATGGAAGCGTTACGCCCTTAAGAAATACGGCTTCAAGATTGGTGAAGGTCTCTATACTGATATGAACGCTATCAGAAGAGATGAGATTCCTGACAATATACACTCTGTATTCGTCGACCAGTGGGACTGGGAGAAGGCTATCAGTAAAGAAGATCGTAATTTTGATTTTCTGAAAGAAACCGTTCGTACTATATATAAGGTTCTTAGAAAAACCGAGAAATACATGTCAATTCAATATGACTATATAGAAGAGATTTTACCTCATGACATTTTCTTCATTACATCACAGGAACTTGAGGATATGTATCCCGGAAAAACAGCTAAGGAGCGTGAATACCTTATCACCAAGGAAAAAGGTGCCGTATTTATCATGCAGATTGGAGATCTTCTAGCCTCCGGTGAGAAGCATGACGGCAGAGCCCCGGACTATGATGATTGGGCACTCAACGGTGATATTCTTGTTTATTATCCGGTTCTTGACATTGCTCTTGAGCTATCATCAATGGGTATCCGCGTAGACGAGAACTCACTTAAGACACAGCTCGAAAAGGCAGGTTGCACAGAGCGTGCAGAGCTGCCCTTCCAGAAGGCTATTCTGAACAAAGAACTTCCCTATACAATAGGCGGTGGTATCGGTCAGTCAAGACTGTGCCTCTTCTTCCTCAGAAAAGCACATATCGGAGAAGTTCAGTGCTCTCTCTGGGCTGAGGACTATACTGAGTTCGCCAGACAGAACGGCATTCCGCTTCTGTAATATTTATTATTTGATAAGCTGTTGACAATTGACCAAAAATAGCATTAAATTAAGTCGAATAAAAAATTCATAATACCATTTTGCTAGGGGAGCTTTGCTGAGATGATGGAATTTTCCATCGACCCTTATTACTTGAACCGGGTAATACCGGCGTAAGGAAGCATTTATCTATAGTCGCATTTTGATTAACGGTAAATACAAAACCTCCCCGTAGCATGGAAATACGAGGAGGTTTTATCATGTCATTATTCTTAACACAGGTAGAAGATACCTATGAACTCACATCTGCAGGCTATGGTCTGCTCGTCGTTTTATTCATTCTCGCACTGGTGGCAGCATGCTTTTTCACCGGCCAGGATCAAAAGCACCACTTTTCAGTTAAACAGTTAGTATTTGCTGCAATGTGCGTAACACTTTCCATGGTCACTTCCATGATAAAAGTATTTGAGATGCCCATGGGAGGTTCAATTACACTGTTTTCAATGTTCTTCATAACATTTGTCGGATACTTATATGGCTTAAGAGCAGGTATTACATCTGCTTTGGCATATGGCCTTCTTCAGCTGATAACAGGTCCATATATCATAAGCATCCCTCAGCTTATATGTGACTACATTCTTGCCTTCGGAGCCCTTGGTCTCTCAGGCTTATTCCAAAACAAAAAGTTTGGTATGATAAATGGCTATATCACCGGTATTATAGGACGCCTGTTTTTCTCAGTTCTCTCAGGAGTCATTTTCTTTGGCCAATACGCAGCTGACTACGGCATGAAGCCTTTCACATACTCTCTTGCTTATAATGGCCTTTACATCGGTACTGAAGGTATTATCACCGTTGCACTTATCAGTATTCCTGCAGTAAGACATGCCCTCAAGAGAATCAGATATATGGCAAACGAAGAGGATGTTCGAGCAAGGTTCAATACAGCAGCTTAAGCAATTAAACAGATATCGTTTCACCAAGGGTGAAGGAGTAGATGATTCTCTCCTTCACCTTTTTTTTCGTTATCCTCTCAAGTGCTTCCTGGTAGTAGTCAAGCTGTATCTTATACTTCTCTGCCAGCTCTCTGCCTTCCTTAACCTTATCTGTCTTATAATCCAGAAGGACGATATCTTCCCCTTCTTCAAACCATACATCTATTATTCCCTGAATCAACACAAGTTCGCTCTCAGGGAATTCCTCATTAATTTTATTCGCACTAATCCCCATCATAAATGGAGATTCTCTATGGAGTCCTCCATTATCATAGGCCGCCCTCATTCGTTTTCCGGCATCACTATCATAAAATTTTCGAACATCAGCAGGATTTACGGTCTCAGAAGCATTGTCCGGAATCCTTCCTTCAGACTCCATCTCCTTTATCCATTCAGGCAACCTGTTTATCTTTGAATCCGGGGTTATTTTGTCAGACTCGTACAAAAGCTCCATAACCCTATGATAAATTGTTCCTCTTGCCGCACCTTGTGCTTTCTGTTCTTTCTTTCCTACAAAGGCCGGAACTATCTCTTCTTCGTCATAGATCACATGAGCGGGTTCATCCTTCTGCTCCAGCTGTGCTCTCTTAAGCTCTGTAACTGTCGTTTTTACAAATAGCTTATCAAATGCCTTGAATGCATATGTATCGCTAAACCTGTCATCAAACATATTCATAACAGATGCATCAACAGATATGTCAGAGTCAATATCACCTGTCAGGAGCCTCTTTAATCTAATCTCTGAAGTAACTTCACTTCCTATTTCTTCAGCTGTAAGTTCTTCAGGCGATATGATCCTGAAAACAAATGGTGTCAGTTTTCTCTCTTCTTTCAATTGATCGCAAGATACGCCCCCTGCATTGCAAAGCTCTTCATAAACAGGATGTCTTGAAAGTGCCATAAGAATCAGATCCTGATAGCAATCAGCTCCGTTTCGCAGATAAAATGGCAGTAAATAAGGTTGTTTTTCCTCATTACCCTTAATATTTCTGTAAGATGAATACTTCAATAGCTCCGTACCAAGCTCCCCGCTTTTAGGCTTATCGCCTTCATTAAGCTTCGTCTGTCCGGTCATAATAAGCTTATCCTTAGCTCTCGTCATAGCTACGTACAAGATACGCATCTCCTCACCAAGGATATCCATCTTCATGCTCTCACCCATAATGGTCTTTCTCAGGTTTTTATATTTTATTCGCTTTTGAAGATCTATAGCAAAAGTTCCTATTCCAAAATCCACATCAAGAACTACTGACTTATTTACATCCATATAGTTAAACTTCTTCGCCATTCCTGAAAGGAATACGATAGGGAATTCCAGCCCTTTACTCTTATGAATGCTCATAATGCGCACTACGTCTGCATTTTCATCCAATACATTGGCTTCACCATAGTCAACTTCAAACTTCTCAAGCTGTTCTATATATCTTACAAAGTGGAAAACTCCGCTAAAACTGGTCTTTTCATAATCAGCTGCTTTTTCCTTAAGCATATTAAGATTTGCCAAACGCTTTGTCCCGCCAGGCATAGATGCACAATATTCTCCATAATGTGTTTCATCCAAAATATCTCTTATAAGCTCATTTACAGGCAAATATTCAGCTTTTATCCTATACTCATCTATTAAATCCACAAAATCTTTTATCTTATTCAATAAATCATCCGGAATTACCACTCCCTCTTTCAAAGCCTCGACATCTGTGCTTACCACCCTCGTAAGAATGTCATAGAAGCTGCCACTGTCAAGCCTTTCATTATCCATATGCTTATCATAGGCCTTTATCAAAGCCAGCTCTTCATCAGTAAACTCCCCTATGGCAGAATGCATTACCCCAACAAGTGCTACATCCTGTCTGGGATTATCCAATATTCTCAGAAAATTAAGAACGGTAACCACCTCGGTAGCTGAAAAATAGCCCGTTCTGGATTCCACATACGCAGGTATCCCTCTGCTTGCCAATACCTTTCTGAAAGTCTCATCCCATCCCTTATTAGTTCTAAGAAGTATAACGATATCTCCATATCTGACCTTGCGAAGCTCTCCATTATCGCCTGAGACTATTCCGTTCTCCATCAGTTCCCGGATGCGAAGTGCTATCGCTCTTGCCTCAATCTCTCTGGCTTCATCAGATGCAGCCCCCTTAGTATTTACAAGCAAAAGCTCTGTAGCAAAGTTCTCATCATCAGCTCCCGAGTCCGTAAAAGATCCTCCTGTCACAAGTCTTGCATCCTCGTCATAGCTTACTTTCCCCAGATCCTCACCCATAACCTGCTCAAAAACAAAATTAACTGAATCAAGTACCTGAGATCTGCTTCTAAAATTGTTATGAAGGGAAATCTTCCTCTGGGAATCTCCATCATCCCATGAGTATTTTTCCATCTTATCCATGAATATTTCCGGCTTTGCAAGGCGGAATTTATATATACTCTGCTTCACATCCCCAACCATAAATCTGTTGTAGACCGCTTCTGACTCTCCCGAGATAGCTGATAGCAAGCATTCCTGCACATCGTTAGAATCCTGATATTCATCTATCATTACTTCTTCAAAAAAGTCCCTGTACTGTTTTGCTCCGCCATTTAATATGATTTGAAGGGCAAGATGCTCCATATCACCGAAATCTATGATACCCTTTTCTCTTTTCTTTTCATCAAATCTCTCTTTAAAGCTTTTTGCAAGTCCTGCCAGTATCTGCACAGGTTTTTTGGCAAACTCCATATGCTCACAGATAGTTTTTTTATCCTCTGCAAAATAGTTATTCTGAAGGTCCTCTATTACATTCTTTGCCTGGTTTCTATAGTTTTTAGCCTGCTCTCTCTTATCCTTGTTAACAGAATCATCTTTTTTGCCTGAAAGTCTGGCAAAATTTGCATTAATGATTGAAGCCCTGATTTCGTCAAAGCTTTTCTCCTCTGTAGCTGCAACAAGCTTTTGCGCCTGCTCCAACTCAATCTCCAAAAGATCCGCATACATGTACGGACCGTCCGGTTCATTTGAAATAGCAAGAGCCATAGACAGATTCTGAATAGATTCAGCGATTTTATTCTTTATAAGTCTCTTACTCATTTTAACAAAGGGCTCTGCCTCAAAGTCTTCCTCTTTAACAGAATAGTCCTCTGCTCTCTCGGATAACCATTTCTCCGGAAATGGCATACTCATAGCATACTTATACAGACTTAATATGTATTCTTCTACTCCCTCATCTCTGCTGCCCGTAGCAAAATACTCCATGCAGTTAAGGAAATCCCCATTTCCTTCCGTATACCTGTCCTCAAGCAGTTCCTCCATTACATCTGCCTGAAGAAGACGCATTTCTCCCTCATCGCCCACTCTGTATGAAGGATCCAGTCCTATATCATTGAAATTATTCCTGATTATGTACTGGCAAAACGAATCAATAGTTGTGATCTGGGCCCCATGAACCAGAGTCTCCTGTCTCTGCAAATGTTTATCATCAGGATTCTCAGCCAATTTTTTCTGTATAGCTGCCAGAATCTTCTCCTTCATTGAAGCTGCTGCTGCCTTGGTAAATGTAACCACAAGGAGTTTGTCTATATCTATAGGGTTTTCTCCTGTTATTCTCTGGATTATTCTTTCTACGAGCACAGTAGTCTTACCCGACCCTGCGGCTGCAGAAACCAGCACATTTGAATTTCTTGCATCTATAACTGCTTGTTGTTCAGTGGTAAATCCCATTATCATACCTCAATAATTGTTCTGTTTATCAAAAGCCCTGTTTCACTCAGAAACCGGCTCTTCATTTCGCCAAATCATTACGGATAAGTTCCAACACTTCATCATTATTTTTATTCTGAAGCTCTCGCATCTCGTAACCCGGAACAGCATTATCAAATCCGCACACAGACTTAAAGCTGCAGTATTCACATGCATTCCTGTTTCCCTGTGAATATGGGTTAACAGCTATATCACCATGAATAATGCTTCTTCCGCTCTTTTTAATAAGATGCTCTACATACCTGGACACATCCTCAAAATCATCTGCAGACATAACATCAGACCCGGTCTTACTAAAGTCCCCATCATTATTAAACTTAACGGGAATCACATCCGAACTCTTACCCGGCTCCCTATCCAGGAGCTCTACAACACTTCTATCTGCCCGAATAAGACCTCTTGTCTTAAGTTTCTGTCTTATCATGCCATTTATATCTTCATCAGTATCATCAGGTGATACATTTTCTCCATCCAGCACAGGATCTGTCAGATGATAATATAAAATTGCTGCCGGGACTATTTCTTTGCCTTTATTCGCAGTTTCAGCCATACTTCTGGCAACATTCATATACATTACAAGCTGTAGCTGCAGTCCATAATATAATGAACACAATTCAAATTTCTTGTTACCTGACTTAAAATCTATAATCTTAAGATAAACATGATCTGCATCTTCACAGGTATCTATCCTGTCAATTCGTCCTGTCAGCTTCATCTTTTGCAGGATTCGACCGCGCTCATCCTCAGTAAGGCTTATATTTATTGCATCTATATCTCCTGCCTCATCAAATGAAGTTTCCATGCTTTTTGGAACAAATGAACCTTTATTCAGCTGATATTGCAGAGTATCAACACTTCTTAACAGTATTCGCTTTATTCTCTGCATCAGATACTCACTGCGTTTACTGCTCTCAAGAATATTTCCGTTATAATCTGCGGTGTATTCTTTTAATGCTGCGTCCATTATCCTCTCAGCCTGCTCTTTATCAAATGAATTCCAGGTAAGATTTTCTTCCTCAAGTTTTCTTGAGAAAGTCTCCAACGCACCATGAAACACCGTTCCAAGATCCGACTGGTCAAATGAAAACTCTTCCCTGTCATCAAGCCCAAGACCATATCTCAGAAAATGTGCATATGAGCAGCCGGCAAATTTCTCTAACCGGCTCACGGAATTCACAAGGAAATTCCCATAAAGCATTGAAGCAACAGCCTCAGATAAAGGTTTGTGGATATATCCGGTTCCTGCAGCATTTACCATCTTTATAAGCCTGCCCCTGTTGCTCTCTGAATTGCAATTTCTTTTGTCAGGCTCATATCTGTTGCTTTCCGAAGTTACATCATTCTTTTCATCTATAGCTTCATTTTTATCGGATCCTGACTTCATCAGTGAATGGAACAATGTACTAAAAATCTTCTCATTAGTCTCACCAAGATACCCTCTGGAGTAGTCCTGAAGATGAGCTGCAACATAATCCATGCCGTTCTGAACAGTTTGGATAATCTCGCTATCTGCACTGTCGTCAAAACACTCTATTGGAGTCCCCGGGAAAAGCATTTTTATTTTGCCAATAAGATAAGCCGGCCTTATACTCTTGCCATCAGGATCCAAGTGCGCAAATGAAAGATAAAGCCTGTCTGAGGGCTTGGTGAGGTTCATGTAAAGATAGAGCCTCTGAATATACATCTGTTGCCTTGGGGTAGGCGCAAGTTCTATATCTGTAAGTGATTCCGCCAGGTATTGTCTCTCGATATCCGAAATAATCCCCCCTGTCCCTGCTGATTTAGGGATAAGATCATCGTTGACCCCAAGGAAGAAAAGAACCTTAACCTCATTAAGTCTTGTTCTCTCGATATCCCCAACCACAATCCTGTCAACACTCTGTGGTATAGTGCCAATCTCTATATCGCCAAATCCTACATCAAGGATGTCAGAGTACTCCTTCCAGGTAAGCTTCTCATCCCCCATGAGTGCTGTCACCTGATCCAGAAGTGCTATAACCTTACGAAATATGGAAGAATACTCTTTTGCCCTAATCTCATCTCCCTGTTCATGAAAATATGCTTCATACGCAGCAATCTTCTGCTGTGCATTTAACTCACTCAGGAAATCATAAAGAGCTTTGGAATAATCCAGTACCGTTCCTCCTTCTGCATTAAAAAGCATTGAAAGAGATGATACCACCCTTTCTCTTAAAGAATTTATCTCGTCAAGGTACTGCTTTTTGAGTTCTTCAGTTACATCACTATCATTATCCTGCCCCTGATGCTTTTTAAGTCTCCGCATAATCTGCCCGGGAACAAGCTCAAAGCTGCTATTCCACGCCTTATTTCCACGGATACCAAGAGCTCTTACATAATTCTCAAGCTTATCTGCTTCATTTGAAGAAAGCGGGGAAAGACCGCTTCTCAAAAAATGAAAAACTGATTCAAAGCTATACTTTGTAGTAACCGTAAGAAGCGCACTCCTTATCGCTTCAATGAGCGGATTGAGTTTAATCTTACCTGTCTGATCAAGATAAACAGGTATCTCGTATTTGCCTGCCTCTTCTGAGATAATAGTCTCATATCTCTCCAGACTTCCGCAGACAATGGCAAAATCTCTATAATGTAAATTCTTATTATCTCTTATCAGACTCCTTATTCTGGAAAAAACCATCTGAACCTCAGAAGTAATGGTATCGGCTTCAAGAATCCCTATTTTTTCAGAAGGATTCTCATATAGATCATTACCATACCTAAAGAGCCTCTTTTCAAGAAAAGAAAGCTCTGGGTTCTGTGCATGCCTTCCCATATCATTATCTGCAAGGATCATATACTTGCCCTTAATATAGTATTCCATCCAACGCTCAAAATCAGGCACACTCGAAGGATCACTATTTTTCTCATTATCATATTCCAGGCGCAAAAGATCGTGGACTGTTTTTTTAGTTAGTAAAAACAAATCCTGTTCCGCGCTCCTATCGTATACAAATGGATCCTCTCCATGCCCAATGGTACAGGAAAAAATCACCTCAGAAGCCTGCTTCAAAAGCTGTAAAATAACCTTGTATTGAACCGGTGTAAATCCGGTAAACCCGTCAAAAGCTATAACACTATCCTTCACAAGCTTAGATGATGGAATTGCCCTGCATAAAACGTCAAGCAGTTCCTCTTGCGCTATATAACTGCCTTTAATGTATTTCTTAAACTCAGCATATAGCAGCTTAAGGTCTTCGAGCTTGGCTTTAAGAGCGCCCTTTCCTTCGCAGGCACCAATGATATCATCCAACATCTCAGGTTCTATGCTATATTGCATAAATTCAGAGATTGTTGACTTTACCTCGTCTATATACCCCATTTTGTGCATACTACCGCCGATTACAGGCAGTTTGTCCCTGATATCCTCTGCCACATGGCGAAGCACCAGACTTTTGCCCATGTCATCCAACACCTTGTCATGGCTCTGTCCGACTTCCTCAAATATCCTATGTGAAAGGCGCGAAAAGCTCACAACATCGATGTTCATAATTCCATGCATAGGATGTTGCTTTACTATGTCAAGCTGCGTCTGCATCGTGAACTGATCCGGAACTACTATAAGAAAATTCCTTGCAGGCTCTGCCATACTTCGTTCTATTATCTCCTGTCTTATATGAAAACTCTTACCCGATCCGGAAGCTCCAAATATAAAGCGCAGCATTTTATTCCTCCACAAGATTATATTTCCAAAACGGTGCCTGTCTAAAAAAGAAGCACAAACACGGCACCAAATCATCACTTTCTTAGTATACGCTTTAAGCTGTCCCATTTCTAGGACAGTAATCGCTTGACTTTTTCAAAATTACGATTTTCAGATTGTAAATTCGTTACAAATCAATAATTTTATCAATTTTAAACAAAATAATCATATTTTCATAATATTCTGCTGATAGGCGTTATGTTATGATTGTCTTAGGAGAAATATAATAGTTTTTGTGAAAGGAGAACCATCTTATGAGAACAGGAATCAAAAGCAAAACGCTTATATCCATAGTAGCAGTGGCTTCAGCCTTTATCATTGGTTTTGGTGCTATGCCCGCTCCTGTTGCCAAGGCAGCTGAAAATGATGAGGTCGAGGTAAAGTTAAAGACTAAAGCAACTAAAAAAACTATCAAAGTCGGCCCGGACAAAGAAATCGAGATAATTGCAACCGTCGGTGGAGACGAGATGGATCCGGAGGATCTGATCTTTAAGACAAACAAACCAAGAGTTGCAGACGTTGACGAGGATGGCATAATAGACACAAACAGAAAAGGAACAGCCAAGATAACCGTACAGACAAAGTCCGGTAAAAGAAAAGCCATAATCACAGTCAAAGTAGATAAAAAGTATTCTAAAGAAAATAATAAAAATGTAGAAGGTTTCTGGGTAACCACAAAGCCTACAGAACTTAAGGTAGGCGATACACTTCAGATAAAATATGCGACAAAGCCCAAGGTCAAAAACCCTAATATCAGATGGGAAAGTTCAGACACAAGTGTTGCTGAAGTTGATGGAAACGGCAAAGTTAAGGCCATTGCTCCCGGTGAAACAATTATTTCCGGAAGACTGAATGGAAAAGAAGGCGCTGTAAGAATAACGGTAAGATAACAATATAATATAAAAAAGTACCACCCTCCTCAATCAGAGCCAGGATGGTACTTTTCTTTTTTAGTGATGGAAGAATCTCATTCCTGTAAATGCCATAACCATATCATGGTCATTAGCCGCCTGTATTACATTATCATCTCTTACTGAACCACCGGGCTGAGCTACATATTTTACACCGCTTTTTGCAGCTCTCTCGATGTTGTCACCAAAGGGGAAGAATGCATCTGATCCAAGTGCAACATCTGTGTTCTTATCAAGCCATGCTCTCTTGTCAGCTTCAGTAAATACTGCAGGTTTTACTTTGAAAAGGTTCTGCCATTTTCCCTCTGCAAGAACATCCATATAATCAGCTCCGATATAGAGGTCTATCGCATTATCTCTGTCTGCTCTGCGAATATTATCAAGGAAAGGAAGCTCTAAAACCTGTGGTGCCTGTCTGAGGAACCAGTTATCTGCTTTGGAGCCTGCAAGTCTTGTGCAGTGGATTCTGGACTGCTGGCCTGCACCGATACCAATGGCCTGTCCTCCTTTTACATAACATACTGAATTGGACTGAGTATACTTAAGTGTAATAAGGGATATCAAAAGATCCTTCTTAGCTGAATCAGGAAGATCCTTATTGTTAGTTACAATATTCTCAAGCATCTTATCGTCAATAACTATATCATTATGCCCCTGCTCGAAGGTTATTCCAAATACCTGTTTCTTCTCAAGTGCTGCAGGCTTGTAGGAAGGGTCAATCTTAATTACCGCATAGTTTCCGTTCTTCTTTGCCTTCAGAATCTCCAGCGCCTTATCTGTATATCCCGGAGCAATGATTCCGTCAGAAACCTCTCTCTTAATGAGTCTTGCAGTATCCTCATCACAAGTATCTGAAAGAGAGATAAAATCACCAAAAGATGACATTCTGTCAGCGCCTCTTGCTCTTGCATAAGCACTTGCCATAGGTGAAAGCTCTCCAAGATCCTCTACCCAGTAGATTTTTTTCTCTATCTCAGTGAGCGGAAGTCCGATAGCAGCACCTGCAGGTGATACATGCTTAAAAGATGTTGCAGCAGGCATTCCTGTTGCAGCCTTTAATTCAGAAACCAGCTGCCAGCCATTGAATGCATCAAGCAGATTGATATAACCGGGCTTGCCGTTTAATACTTCTATAGGAAGATCAGAACCATCCTCCATGAAAACACGTGAAGGCTTCTGATTGGGATTACATCCATATTTAAGAGCTAATTCTTTCATTTCTTTCTCCTTTTTTGAGATCCGTTTAACCAGGATCTTTTGCATTGTACTGATTATCGCAAAGTTAAATCACTATTTTTACTTAACATTCTTGTTGATGATTCTTGTCTCGTATTTTCCGGTTTCTATATCAATATATCTTGTGAAAAGCGAAACCTTGTTGTCATCATTAAGATTTTCCCAAACCATTTTGGTGAACTCATCGATATCTCCGCTGATTTCTACCTCTGTAGGCTCGCCTTCATAGCTGGGAAGCGGATTTCCATCACCCATGTAGGTATGGATAAAGTAGCCTTTTCCTGCCTTAGGGTTTTCATAAGTATATGTAAATCTCAGGCAGCTTGAAGGGTCATTGTGATCACTTTTCAGAATTGACATCGAGATGTCGTACTTGCCATCCTCAATATGCATAAGGCCTGAAATTCTGGGTGTGTAGTTCGGAGCATCCGGCTCGAATTCCCTTGTTCTAAGTGACTCTTCAAATGACTGTCCTGCCTCCATGAGCTCATAAATCGTATCAGTCTGATCACCGTTTGTAACGATGGTATAATCACCTCTCACACGAACAGGTGCATATATTATAAGGCTTGGATCCTCGAGCTTTGCAGGATCAAAGGCCTCTGTACGGATGCCTTCTCCCTCTTCTACAAAAACTCTGTTTCTGCTGTTCTCACTTCTGCCCATGATAAAGTAAGCAGTTACTGCGTACTTCCCATCAGCGCTTGTTCCGATAACAATTCCTCGTCCCGGATAAGAATTTGAATTCAGTTCATTAGCAAGATTAACCATTGCCTCTCCTTTCGAAATAAAAAGACCGCCTGAACTAGCCATATCACACGGCTGCCCAGGCGGTCGACATATCATTATCAGTTGCACTCCCCTGTGGTTACCCACTCATCCGCCAGTCGTGCAACACAATTACTGTAAACTAAATCCATCAAAATTTCAACTACATTTTTAAATATGAATCCTCCAACCGGTATCAATCTGTTTTCTTACTTTCTTCATGGTATCGGGATCAAGATGAGGCCAGTTTGTAACTCTCTGTGCCTTATCTGTAACGAAATGTGCATTCTCCGCACACAGCGCTATAGGCGTATCCGATAACGAGTCCGAATAGAAATGTTCTATAAAGGGAAGATCGTTATCTATCATATATCTGGATTTTTCTTTGGCGTACATCAGGTTATTAGTAAAAACTCCGGTCTCTCTGTCAAACTCCGTAGCTGCAAACTTAACCCCAAGTCTTCTGGCAATAGGCTCGATTATGCAGGACGGCGAAGCGCTTATAATAAGGTCATTTGGTTTCTTCTGGTCAAGGTACCAGGGTGAAATTTTTCTCTCATTTTTGTCCCAAAACTTTTCTATAAGGACATCGAAATCATCCACCTTACCAAGTATTGTAAACAGATGCCTCATAAGCAGATAGCTTGGGAGCTTACCCATCTTATACAAAACTGCATCAATGAACAAACGCGGCAGGAACATAAAGCACAAAACCGGCTTTCTTCTCATACAAAAAAGCGTAAAGTCAATCGTGCTGTTAGGGTAGTAGATTGTTCCATCAAAATCGTAAACATTCATCTTTTGCTACCTTATCATCACTCTTCCACACGAACTCCAAGTATTACAAATCTAAGCTCATCCTTGGCTGTGCATGTAGAAAGTGTGATCACTTTACTGTCACTGTTTACAGGAAACTCGGAATCCATATAGGATTTGCGTCTGACTGCCTCTGCGTCAGCAACAAAAGCCTTGGCTGCATCACTTACATAATCATAGATCACATAATGATCCGGAACATCCATATAAGCAAAAATCTTATACTTATAGATTCCTTCAGGGGTTATTATCTCAAAATACTGATGATCGTTATAATATGAGGGATCTTCCCGATATTTTCTAAGGTTGCCAAACATGGTTTTATCCTTCATGTTATGACCATAAATTATGGAATTTGAGTCTTCAAAGTCCGCTGCAGATCTGCTGTCCAGGAAAATCGCACCTGTTTCTGAAGCATTACCGTCGCTGTCTATGCTAAGGTACTTTTCATTGTTATCGGTATGCATGATTGGATAGCTTATAGTCTCATCCTCCATGGAAATCCAGCCAACGGCCTCGGGGTGCTCCTCCATAAAGGACTTTATTTTCTCTTCCGCAGCCTTTGCTGCTTGCGAATCCTCCGCAGTATCTGTTTTGTTTGATTTTGAATCGGAAGTTTCAACTTTTTCTGAAATTTGGCCTGCCTGCCCGTCCTCATTTTTAGTAACTACAGCTGATTTTTCTTCACTCTTAGTCTCTTCATCTGTCTTTACTTCACTCTCAGGCTCTTGCGGAGTTTCTTTTGTATCATCAGGCATTTGCGCATGTTCCTGAGAAGTCTCTTCTTCCTGCTCAGCAGCCTGTACTGTCTCTTCTTCCTGTGCAGTGGATTGTACTGTTTCTTCTTCCTGTGCAGTGGATTGTACTGTTTCTTCTTCAGGTTCAGTGGGCTGTGCTGTTTCTTCTTCCTGCTCAACTGCCTGTGAAGTATTTTCTTCCTGATCAGTTACTTTGGTCTCATCCAGGCTGACTGCATCTGAATTATCAGTAGTGCTATCTGCCAAAACAGAACCATTTTCCTGATCGGCAGAACTTTGTCTTCTTATATTGGTTACCAGACGCCATCCTGCCACAAGTACGATAGCAACAACCAGAATACCTGCTATATATACAGCCTTTTTCCTCAAAAAGCCAAATACTTTACGTATAGCTGCAAAAATCTTTTCCGGAATATACAGCAAAAGACTTAATACAGTAATGACGCCAAGTGTAAAGAAAGTCACTCCCTTTGCATGTTCCTTATGCTTTTCATTATATGACTTGGCACCAAGTACCATTTTAGTAAATAATTTCTTTTTAAAACCGCTCACAAATACACTTCCTTAAAAAATAGTCAGCATTTAGTATACCGCCACATTCCTCTTTCTTGCAAGCAGTGAAGAAACCTAAAATCTATACAGCTTTTTATGATCTGATATATTTATCAATCAGGTATTCAACTCGCTTCTGAGTCCACTCAGCACCTACGCCATATTCTATCATCAGCTCCATTGAGCCGCCTTCAAAGGGCTTTGCAGCTTCCTGGGCCGCTGCTTCTTTATCATTTATCCATTTTCGCTGTTCCTGTGTGAGCTGTTCCATTTCCTCTTCGGACAATGTGCCTCCAAGATACGACCAGATTTTGTTTATAAGCGCATCCCACAGATAGAACTTCTCGTAAGACAGAGAATTAAGCGTCTGCTGGTCAAGAACCTTATCACCATTTATCTCTTTATCAAGTTCAGATTGTTTTGCAACTGCCTTATCATATAAATCGACCAGATCAACTGAGTTATTAATATCAGACATAGTAATTATGTCACCGCTAACCCGCTCTGTATCCTCTACCGAGCAGTCTTCCATAGTCACATTATAGTTCGAGAAATTATTGTACTCATTTCCTTTAAATGTACACTTCTTGAAAATCACATCATCATACTCTGACATTTCAACAAAATAGCAATTGTTGGAGTTGATAACATTATCAGTAAATTCGCAATTTTCAAACGTTATAGAATACATCGATGAAAGACATATCATGGACATGTCACGGCAGTCATGGAATTTGCAATTATTAAAGCTAAGATTACCGCTGTTCCGAAGACTCAGCATGCCATATGTACACTCATAAATATCGGTATTTTCAACCTCAAGATTATACAAACTATCGGCCTCTATTCCATAGGTACCGGAGCCGTATAGCTTACAGTTTTCAACCTTTACGCCACTTGACCCTTGAAAATACAAAACACTTCCACTGCAGTATCCGGGTTCAACCTCATGACCTACTGTAAGCCCCTTAAGTCTGACATTCGAACAATAATCAAAATTAAGCACAGGGCTATACGCTTCGCCAATAACTATCTGAACTTCAGCACCATCTTCTGCTTCAAGAGCAAGATTAGACACACCACTTATCGTATAGTCATAACCGCTATTTTGAACATATTTGTTTCCAACCGTATTTTTGGGAATACCACTCATGTTATAGACACCAGCTTTGAGGATTATCTTTTTATTATTCCCGATTTCATTTAACAGAGACTCCGCATTATCCACAGTAACTGTATCAAAATAGCGAAGTGAATCCTGATCCTTAAGCTTTGGAGAGTCCTCTCTGAGATAGTAATCCGTTGTAACGGAGCTATAGCCGTATTCATCATCCTCGTAGCTGTATTCATATGCCGTAAGAAGCATATCATCTACTCTTGTAAGCTTTTTCTTTAGTACATCATCATCTTCTGATCCGGAAAAACCATAGCACCACTTGGAGTTTGCGCAGCCATCATATGCCGGTTCTTCATATCTTATAAGCTCATTTCCAAAAACTCTTAACGTAGTCTCGTAATAATCATATTTATGGTTTGTGATGTATTTGCCGTCTTTTTCTTGTATATCAAAGCTGGCATTAAGTGCTTCATCATCCTGCGCCATAGTTATGTTGTCATATACGTCACCATCCTTGTACTCGGAATGGTACGATGTATAAACAAGAACCCATTTTCCGGAGATATCATCACTGTCTGAGCTCTCTGCCTGAGCTTCTGTGCTTTTCTCAGAATCTGTAGTTACACTGTTCCCACCATCTTCCGCACTGCTATCTGTATCGTTATCAGTGGTATTTTCTGTGCTCTCAGACACATTTTCACTACTTTTACTCTGATCAGCGGTATTGCCCTGACTATTTTGTGTGTTTCCACCACATCCCGTAATCAACAATGCAGCTATGAGGCATCCTACTGCCTTCTTCATGAACTCTTTTCTCTTCATTGCACTTTTCCTCCATACGATCAGGATAATGAATAAAAAATGACTATTCATGTAATTTCAATAGATATCTTTATAGTATCAATACGTCTTATCTATCCGCAATAGTATCTCTGAAAAAACGGAGTTCGTGAAGATTTATTTGTTTTTTAATCCGGTTTACATTTTTGAAAAATCGTTATTTTCATATAAAAATGTCACTGATTCCACAGTTTCATTACTGCCGGGCGCCAGGAATAATCTGAAATTGTAGTATGGTTTCTCATCACTTATATTTGATACATTCCTGATTTCTTCATAGCTATTTCCATCCTCTGATGCGCAAAGCCTGATTTTGTCCGGGTCGCCGCATAGTTCCACATTAACACTTTTTATAGGAATGGATGATCTGTATTCAATATAACCCTCTTCAAATTCAGAATTATTGAATATTTTTCCATCACTGCACTTTATGCAAAGGCTGTGAAAACTGCTGTAGGTGCGACGAATCTCAGTAGGATTGGGATCATCAATCGAAACAGTGATAAGGTCAAGCGGATCAACCAGCTTGTGGCAGACATTTTTCACGGTAACTATATTGGACCAAATGCCCTTACCGCTGTCATTACAAGCTCTTAATCTATAGGAATAAGTGCGTCCGTCCAAAGCAGTTTCGTCATTAAAGCCCGCGATGCAGTCCCTGTCATCCTCCCAGTTTCTTCCGCTGTCATATACCTTTTCATTTTCAGAAGCTATTGTTACCCAGCTTTCATCATCTGTATCATCAGTCGCTATCCCTTCATAGCGTTGAATTTCATAGTAGGCGCCTCCCACGACGCCACGCCATTTTATGTCAGATACACTGCCTCCCTTAAAGCTCTCTTCATATAAAAGCGGTGCTTCATCAGTTTCCGGTGGAGGAATAGGGATACATTTCGCCTCTTCATAATTTGTGGCATTTTTATTCACAATCTGAGCATAGGCATAAATGCTTCGCAGAATCTCACGTTCTCCGTAATAGCTTCCTGCCGGGAAACCGGGCCAATGGTATGAAGCCCAGTACCCATCCTCGTCATGAAAATAGAATCCGTACCCGTCCTTGTGAGCCCTGAGGCTCCACATCATAACTCCGCTGGCATTATGTTTCATAGCCTCTTCAAATACGCGGTTACAGGGTTCAGCAGCAACATATGTCCCAAACTCACCAAGAATATAGGGCTTTCCTGATTCGCAGTGAATGATATCCGTTTCATCCGCACATCTCTTTGCAAAATCTCCTTCATAGTAATGAGCCCCCAGAATATCTGATGGGTTATCACTTTTTCTGCTGCTTGTTGTGGTGGACATTCTGCCATCAAGAACCAGATGATTTGAATCAATGCTTTTGATAAAGCCTACAATATCCCTCGTCCACTCAGTAAGCACAGCATCATGCTTCTCCTGAGCATTTGGATTTCCACCCAGCTCATTTCCGGTCTCCCAGCATAGAATTGCCTTATCTTCCTTGTAAATCACACCGGAAACAGTATTTTTTCTGTTTAAAAGATGCTCTATCATCTGCTTGAAATAGCATCTCGGTTTTTCTTCAGTAAAAAATTTCCACGCCCATTCATAGAAGGTTCCTCTCCTTGGAGTATCGCCTTCAGAGAGCCCTGCCATCCAAACATAACTCTCCATTCCACCTACCCAGTGCCAATGATCCACAAGTGGGATTATCACTCTGATTCCATGCTTATTACAGACCGAAAGCAGGTTATCAAGGGCATTTAGGGCATCTTCATTAAATATGAGGTTGTTATTTTTATCAATTCCCGTGACGTATGCCCATTTTTCATTCTGACTGTTGAAAACAGGTATGACATAGGTTCTTGTGACCCTGCCGCCCATCGTCTTTATAGTCTTTATTGCATTCTCCTGCTCCCAGGGCTTATCGCTTGTGGCCTGAGGATAGTTGAGGGATATGAACCTCAACTCCTCATCACCATCCATAAGCTTTGTACCTTCACATGTTATAAAATTTTTAAAACTACTCACTAAACCTTCTCCTATATTATGGTTATTTCACCGCTCCGTCGGTAACACCGCTTATGATGTATTTTTGCAGAAAAACATAAATGATGATTGTCGGCACAGCAACAAGTATTATCGCTGCTGACATCAGCGGCCACTCCGCCAGTTTATCTCCCGAGAATGAATACAGGCCTGTGGCTGCTGTTTTAATCTTGGGCATATACATGTAAGGTGTGAAAAAGTCGTTATAAATGCCAAGGAGTTTTAATATAACCGTCGTTGCTATTGCAGGCTTAAGCTGAGGGAGAATGATCTTATAATATATCTGGAGCCTTGAAGCCCCATCTATCCTCGCACTCTCGTCCAAAGCCTTAGGAACCTGATTTATAAACTGCATGAAAATATATATCTGCATGATATCAGTTCCTATATAGAGAATGATTCCCGCAAAAATTGAATTGTACAGTCCCAGAGTTTTTATTATCTGAAACGTTGCTATGGTCACAGTCATTCCGGGGATAAAGGTTGGAATAAGAAATGCCATATAGACAAGCATTTTACATTTAAAATTGAACCTTGAAAGCGTGTATGCAACCATGGTTCCGAAAAGAATTGCAAGAGGTACGCTTATCAATACCAAAATCGCAGTATTCATGAAGCCTGTCACAAATTTTCCCTCATTGAAGGCTCTTATATAATTTGCAAAATTCATTATATTTTCAGGGATGGAGTACACACCTTTCATCATATACTCATCGTTCGACTTAAGTGATACATTAAGAATTATGAACAACGGGGCAAATACACCTATTACTCCTATAACCAATAGAAAATATATACAAAATCTTCCAATCTTATTATTTATAACAAACGGAGAGGGAGGCATATCCTTCATTTTTTTAACTTTACTCATCTGCTTTTTCCTCTCTGAGAAGAACTTTTTGAACCAACACAAGGAGAATTATCATAATAAGAAGTATGACACCCATTGTCGCTGCTTTTCCGTACTTTCTGTAGTTATAGGCCAGTTCAAGAGACTTGCTGATAAAGGTTGCGGTTCTTCCGTTTGGTCCTCCCTTTGTTATAAGGAAAGGCTCGAAGTACACCTGTAATGCGCCGTTTAAACTTAGTAGCAGCGATACCTTCAGCATGCTCTTTATATTAGGAAAAGTGATATATGCTATTGTTTCAAAAAATCCGGCTCCATCTATTCTTGCCGCTTCGTACACTTCACTGGGAATTGACTGTAGGGCAGCCAGGTAAATTACCATGGTATACCCTACATATTTCCAAAAACTTATGAAAGACAAAGCAAAATTAGTCATATAGGAAGAACTTATAAAGTGTACAGAGCTTACCCCAAGAGCATTCAGAACAAGGTTAATAGGAGAATTGCTGTAGTCATAGATGTAGTTGAACATAAAAGCAACTGCTACACCGTTGATAATATAGGGCATAAATAAAATCGCCCTGAATGTGGTTTTCATTCTGATGTTGCTGTTAAGGAGAACTGCCAGAAAAAGGCCTGCAAATTGCTGCAGGATAGCCGTCAGTACATAAGCCATGTTGTTGGCAAATGTACTAAACAGTTCCTTCTGGCTGAGTATATCTTTATAGTTCCTGATTCCTATGTACTTCAGATCAGGGCTCATACCGTTCCAGTCAGTAAAGCTTAGCTGGATAAGCTTGGCTAAAGGATAGTACGAAAACAGCCCCAACAAAATCATAGGAATAAACAAAAATCCAATGATCAAAATTCTATCTTTTGCTTTTGAACTCATTCTTAATTTCCTTCTACCCAGTTAGGGCGCTCTGCAGCCCATTTTGCATTCCACTCGTCGATAAGTTCCTTTGCCTTATCGTCGTCCTGTTCCATTACATAAGTAAGAAAGAACTGCTGGCCATCAAGCTCAATGGCATTTTTGATATTGCTGAACTCTGCTGTTCCAACGATAGGTGAAAGCGGCTCTACCCCATAGCTAAGAAGCTCAGCTACAAAAGGATCATCAACCTTGATGTTCTTATTGGAAGGAATATCTGCATCACTGATAGGATTTTCAAGCATATATGTCAAAAAAGCCTTTGCGAGTTCCGGACTCTGTGTATCCTTGGATATTCCCCACTGTTTTCCTGAACCTGCTTTTATATTTTTCGCACCCGGGAAAGGGAACATGCCAATATCTTCAGGGTTTGCACCAAGCTCCACAAACTGCGTAGGAAGCCATGTCTCAGAATAATGCATAGCCACTTTACCCTGTGCAAGATCAAGCTTGAACTGATCCCAGTTAGCTGACATGATGTCATCCTCAAGCTCACCCTTCTTATTGAGGTTTCTTAAAATATTCATTGAATCAAGCATCACCTCATCATAGATTTCATCCTGTTGGGCATACTTGTTTTCTCCGCGTTCATCTCCTGCTGTTAAGTTAACTTCACCCCATCCACACCAGGCGAAGATTGGCCATACATCCTTGAAGGCAGTTCCCACAGGTGTGATTCCGGCATCCTTTAACTTGTCGCAGTCAGCATAGAATTCGTCAACAGTTTTCGGTACTTCTTCGATTCCTGCAGCCTTAAATGCCTGCTTGTTATAAATCATTCCGCAGTAGGAAACCGTAAGCGGAAGCACATAGAGATTGCCGTCAGAACCTCGTCCGTTCTCATAAAAAAGAATGTCATCTGCTGTAAATTTAAGATCATCTATAGGAAGAAAATAATCTGCGTAAGAATCCTGGTTAATAGGATCAACTACATAAAACAGGTCCGGAGCTTCACCGCCTGCTATTCTGGTAGCTACTACGTCGTCATATTCCTTAATTGTCTCGAATTCAACTGTAGTTCCGGGATTTTCTTCCATGAACTTTGCAGCATAAGCATTAAGGTCATCCTCAAGATCTGTTCTGTTACTTGCTACAACGATTTTCCCTGAAAGTTCTGTATTCCCTGTATCTTCTTTATTTTCCGCACTGCCTGTACCCGCTTCTTCAGAATTCTCAGTATTATCTGTATTTACCTCAGCATTTACACTTTCTTTACTCTGTGATCCGCATGCAGCCAGCGAAGATGCTGCCATAATCATAGTCAGTCCAACTGCTATTTTTCTCTTCATAATTATCCTCCAATACTTTTAATTCAAGTTTTTTAGCTAATATAAGTTGCAACTTCTGTGATTATGTTACTTTAATTTACTTATTTTTTAAATTACATAAATTTGTATTTGTATGCATATTTTTAGGTAATTTTACTTTATTTTTCTTTTTAGTCGGCTGACCGTCATTATCGGATCCTTTTTTTGTATGCCAGTGCCTCCCTTAGCCTGTTTACATTTGCGGTATAATTTCCAGACTGACGCCTTGAATTCAGTCTACCTATAAAGAAAGATCTTCAAACGCAAAAAAGGACTTCGCCCAGATGATAATCTATCATCTAAAGCGAAAGCCCCGATCCTTAACCAATATTTCAATATAATACCCGCTCGCGATATTGTCTTGGAGACATATTAAACCTTCTCCTAAAAGCCCTGCCAAAGCTGACCACATCCTCGTATCCCACCAGAATACCTATTTCATATATCTTGGTCCTGGGATCACGTAACAGTTCAATCGCATGACTCATTCTCACATCGAGAAGATAATCCGTATATTTCTTACCCGTTTGCAGTTTGAAAAAGTTGCTAAAATATGATGTATTTAAGTCAACTGCTTCTGCGACCTCCTTCAGCGGTAACTGCCTCGCATAATTTTCGTTTATATATTGCTTTGCCATGCCGATTCTGCTATAAGAGCCTCTGCGGGCAATTCCTGAACCATCTTTATATAACATATACTAATTAAAACTCCGTAAATAACTTTTTAACACTCTTTTTCTCTACAAGATGTCCTGTTACAATATGCGTTTTGGAAGATACCTCCTTGTTTCGAATAAGCTTATCAAGTATCTCCACAGTCTTTTTGACCATCACAGGCATGTCTACCTCATAGGTTGTAATCTCAATGTCACATGTTCCGGGAAAAATAAAATTATCATACCCAACAACCGATATATCATCCGGCACCTTATATCCCTCTTTTTCAAGCTTCTTAATCAAAACACCGGCTGTCAGATCACAGTTACAGACAAAAGCTGTAGGCATCTTCTTCGGAATCTGCATAACCTCAGGTGAGAAGATTATACCGGTTTTCTCATCTCTATCCTCAATGATCCATTTATCGTTTATTTTCTTTCCATGCTCCATCATCGACTTTAAATAACCCAAATATCTGTCTGTTATGGAAGATGTTTTGAGCACAGAACCTACAAAAGCAATGTCGGTGTGTCCATTATCAAATAGATAATTGGTCAGGTAATACCCACCATAAAAATTATCCGATACTATAGAATGAACTTCCTCACTGTTATCATTAAAATCCAGATATTGTACCGGCACGGTCAGCTTTGATCTGACAAAATCGCAGTATTCCCTCGAAAATTGTCCAAGAAATATTACCCCACTTACATTGCCCTCAATTACAAGGTTCGGAAGAATGAGCTCCTTCTCAGAATCATATTGCACAAGCTCGAGCAGATTAAAATACCCTGCTGATGATAGTTCTACCGACAGCATCTGGTACATCTGAAGATAAAAAGAGTTGTATTTACTAAAATGCTTCTCATGGATCAGTATTCCTATGCTCTGTCCTTTATTGGTATTAATCTTCTCAGCTGCTGAGGGTAGTCTGTATCCCAGTTCATCTGCAAGAGCTACAATCTTGGCCCTTAACTCTTCGCCTACTCCCTTCTGCCCTGAAAGCGCCTTAGAAACCGTAACAACGCTTACTCCAAGTTTTTCTGCTATATCTGCCAGTTTCACTGCTTTTCCCATTTCAATCTCCAATCAGCTAATTTAATCATTTAGCAAGTTAATTTTAGCTAATTAGATTATAATAAATTTAGCTAAATAAATCAACACATGAATTACAATGCTTAGCTGAGCGTTTTTATTAGCATCAGGTAATAAACGCCTAATATCAAATGAATTGAAAAATGGAAAAAGAAAAAAGCCTTGAAACGCTGACATTTCCTACGTTTCAAGGCTTTTATTTTAATGAGACACGTGGGAATCGAACCCAGTTAATCTTTTTTAAGAAATCCAGTAAAGAAGGAGGTTTCCACACATCAGCCGTGTCTTAAGGTAATCAATTTGGTAATCAATAAAACTATTTTGTAATCAATCCAAAATGTCTCTCTAATGCCAAAAGATAGTCATTACTTATAGCTTCTTCAGGACATGCGAGCAATGTCGTTTCTCCTGTAATCCTACTGGTTCCAATATGACTATCCATCGTTTTTATCACATCCATTCCAAGTAGGATATTACCTGTTGTATAAGGTGTTACTCTAACCGGAATATCAGTAAATTTCAATCCACCTACTTCTATCTTATCAGCAAGAACACTAATAGCCATTCCTTTGTAAGATTTTATAAAACTATCCGTTTCGCTCCTCAGTTGATTATTGGAAATAGTATTAATGCTTTCTACGCCATTTATAACTGATAAACTCTCTCTATGATACTTAACAGCATCATCAACCAGTTGTTGTATTTCCGCATCAGTCCAACATAGAGTCCTCAACGGAATCAAAACACCATGTGCACCGGTGTCTACTTTTATTCCAGACTGTCTAATCCCCGGGAAATATATAGATTCTCCATGAATACCATATATATCAGACTTGAAATCACATCTAAATTCCAAACTTTTTTGTAAGCTTTAACTCTAAAAAATCAGTCATAAATTGCAGCATCCTCATCTTCATAGAATTTGGGCTGATATATCACAGTAGTCTTCCCGAATCGATTTCGTATCTTCTCAATCTCTGTATCATCTTTTGTATTCTCATCACAAAAATATACTATATCAAAACCATCCTCCCTTACAGTCTCCGGATTTATGAATACCCACACTCCATATAAGTCCGACAGCTGTTCTGGCTCAACATGCATTCCAACTCTAAGATCTTCCATTGTTAGTTTAGCTTTAACCATAGCATTACCTCTCTTTCAAAACTTCTCAAGAAAGCATTCTCTTGGCACTTTTAATGTTACACTCTTAACGTGAAAAAGCAATTAATTTTGTCAAAAATATTTCGTTGAAAAATTATGATAATCCGTGGTCCTCATGCTTTCCACCGAAACGCCTGCACTGACTTTATAAATGAGTCTGGCGGAGACGCTTACATGGCTTCCATGATCTTCGGTAACAGCCCTCAAACTATCAATCAGAACTACTTCACTACTTCAAATATGAGGACTGCTCGTGAGACACTAAACAAGAGAAAACCCGGGCAGAAAAATGGTAATCATAACAAGCGTTTGGTAATCAATATTTTTGACAATAAAAAAATCTGAGACGCAGATATTATCTACATCTCAGACCTATTAAACCAATGAGACACGTGGGAATCGAACCCACGACAACTTGATTAAAAGTCAAGTGCTCTACCAACTGAGCTAGTATCTCATATATATAAACTGCAAAAGCAGTGATATATCAAACTGGGCTAGCGGGATTCGAACCCACGAGTGCAGCAGTCAAAGTGCTGTGCCTTACCGCTTGGCGATAGCCCATCATACACAATAACTACGCTCGGCGAAAGAATTCCTAAAACAAATCCTAATCTAATAATAACTCAGAATTCATGATAATTAAATTCCTAAGTCATCGCCCTTTCAAATAAAAAAGGGTGGATAGTGGGACTCGAACCCACGGTCTCCAGAACCACAATCTGGCGCGCTAACCAACTGCGCCATACCCACCATACACTCAGATTATTTATCTGAAAAATGTGCCCGAAGGGATTCGAACCCCCGACCCACGGCTTAGAAGGCCGTTGCTCTATCCAGCTGAGCTACGGACACATATTCGTTGCAATCTTGCAGCGACATTTATAAAGTATAATGTAGAGTCGCATTATTGTCAATAAGAAATTTGAATTTTTTTTGCAACTTCTTTTCATATTATATACTATCAATATTTCGTCTGCAACCTTCCTTAAGTTACCATTGCAAAGATGCACAATTCTCTGCGATAATTAAAAGGATATGACTTCTTGAATGCAAAAAGAAAAGTGTTCAGCAAATCAATATTCTATACATTAGGAGCAATTTATGTCACGTTTTTTTGGGGATAAAGATTTTTATAATAAATTAGTAAGGCTCACTTTGCCTATCGCTTTTCAGAGTTTAATGCTGGCAGCCGTAGCTGCTGCTGATGCAGTAATGCTTGGCAGAATAGAGCAGGATCAAATGGCTGCTGTTTCGCTTGCTACGCAAATCCAATTTGTTCAGAATATGGTTCTTACCGCAGCCACAGCTGCCGGTGCCATTCTTGGTGCGCAGTATTATGGCAAAAAAGATAAGGATACTATAAATAAGATATTTGGCATGATGATCAGGGCAGTCGGATTTGTTTCTATATTAACTGCAGCAGGATGCATTATTATTCCGGAGCTCCTGATGCATATTTTCACTCATGATGAAAATCTTATTAGCATTGGTGCATCCTATCTCAGAATAGCAGGATGGTCATATATCATGACGGGAATATGTGAATGCTACCTTGTAGTCATGAGAGTTACCGATCACGTCAACCGAAGCGCTCTCATAAGTACCTGTGCCGTATTGATAAATATTGTTCTGAACTCTGTCTTTATTTTTGGTCTGTTTGGACTTCCTGCCATGGGCGCTAACGGAGCAGCTCTCGCCACACTTATAGCCAGAGCCATTGAGCTTGCATGGGCTGTTACATCTGCACATCAGAAGCGCTTTTTGCACCCGAATTACCGCTATATTTTCAGCTTTTTCCCGGGCCTTGAAAAAGACTTCATTAAGGTATCCTTACCTCTACTTGGAGGCGGTCTTTTCTGGGGTGTCGGCTTTACATCATACACTGCTATTATGGGGCATCTTGGAAGCGACGCTGCTGCCGCCAATTCAGTCGCTGCTGTTGTTCGCGATCTTTTTTGTTGTATGTGTAATGGCATAAGCAGCGCAGGCGGAATCATGGTTGGAAACGAGCTTGGCGCAAGAAAACTTGATAAAGGAAAGGAATATGGTATAAGGCTTGCAAAGATTTCCTACATTATCGGTTTTTTATGCACTGCACTGGTTCTCCTTGTGACCTATCCGGTAGTAAATATGATGAAACTCACTGATTCAGCAAAAAGTCTTCTGATCGGAATGATGATCGTCATGGCATTCTATATGATCGGGCGATGTGTTAATACCATCATTATAAATGGCATATTCAGCGCCGGGGGCGATACTTTATTTGATGTATACAGTCTTGCTGTATGTATGTGGGGCCTTGCAATTCCCACAGCGTTCCTTGGTGCATTTGTTTTCCACTGGCCGATAGTTGCGGTTTATGCCTGCACATGTCTTGACGAAGTCGGAAAAATCCCTTGGGTTATGTATCATTTTCAAAAATACAACTGGGTAAAAGATCTTACTCGAAAATAGTTGCTTACGCGAAATGGCTGTGAAAATCCAAACAATTTTCACAGCCATTTTTAATAAAATCTGTCGAACACTTTTAAGCGGAGTCAGTTATATTTGCATATCATTCTGGTGCCTTTAACGCGGCTTATTTTATAATTTATGCCTTTACTAATGGAATCCTTGATATAGGCATCCAAAACCTCTTTATAGCTCCGTTTTCCGTCCTTTTCATAATGAGAAATCAATGAAAGGAATTCATCATTCTCATACTCAACGTATAGTGCTTCTTCGTCTTCCATTTTGATCAATATAAAGTCTTTGCCATCATCTGCCTGTATTCTGGTGTACTCAAAGTCCTCGCTCTTAAGGAAGTCCTCAATGCCGCTAACGTCGCCAAGCATAGCATCAGTCGTTTGTTCAAAGGTGTCAGGAGCAACTGCAGGCGTTTCGTCCAGGCCGGATGCTCCGGCATCTTCAGGTGCAGCCATCTCTTCCATAACGATATCCGGTAAAGCTTCAGATGTTTCATCATCAAGTGCCATATCTTCTTCACTAAGAAGCATCTCAGAGGCAGGAATTTCAACATCCGGAATTTCAAGATCCAGTTCAGGCAATTCTATCTGAATATCATCCGTGAAAACTTCTTCGGAAGTCTCTTCAACTTCAATAGGTTCCTCTAAAATCGCTAATTCTTCCTCTATTGAAAGATCAGACATTTCTACTTCTTCAGAAGCATTATCAGTTGCCTCCGGCATGCTCTCTTCTGTCATCTCTTCAAGCACAATATCAGGCAGGCTTTCCTCCTGTGCAGGAATTGGCTCTTCTGCTGCAGGTGGTTCTTCAGCTACTACAGGTATCTCTTCAACCGCAGGAATCACTTCTGCCACAGGTGCTTCTTCTGCTGCCGGCGTTGATATCTCTTCTACTGCAGGTGTTTCTTCTACCGCAGGAACTGGTACCTCTTCTGCTACCGGAGCTTCTTCTGCTGCTGGCATTGGTATTTCTTCTGCCACTGGTACTTCTTCCACTGCTGGAACTGCTATCTCTTCTACTGCAGGTGCTGCTTCTTCTGCAACAGGTGCTGCCTCTGCCACCGGTATTTCTTCTGCTGCCGGCATTTCTTCTGCTACCTGTGCTTCTTCTACCGCTGGAATCGGCATTTCTTCTGCTACCGGTGCTTCTTCCACTGCTGGAACTGCTATCTCTTCTACTGCAGGTGCTGCTTCTTCTGCTGCAGGGATTTCTTCAGCTACTACAGATATCTCTTCAACCGCAGGAATCTCTTCTGCCACAGGTGCTTCTTCTGCTGCCGGCGTTGATATCTCTTCTACTGCAGGTGCCTCTTCCGCCACTACAGGTATCTCTTCTACCACAGGAATTTCTTCTGCCACAGGTACTTCTGCTGCTGGAACCGGTATTTCTTCAACTGCAGGAGTCTCTTCTGCTACAGGGATTTCTTCTACGGCTGGAATCTCTTCTGCCACAGGTGCTTCTTCTGCTGCCGGAACTGGTATATCTTCTACAGCTGGTGCTTCTTCTGCTGCTGCAGGGATTTCTTCTGCTACTACAGGTATCTCTTCAACCGCAGGAATCTCTTCTTCCACAGGTGCTTCTTCTGCTGTCGGCGTTGATATCTCTTCTACTGCAGGTGCCTCTTCCGCTACTACTGGTATCTCTTCTACCACAGGAATCTCTTCTGCCACAGGTGCTTCTTCTACTGCCGGAACTGGTATTTCTTCTACAGCTGGTGCTTCTTCTGCTGCTGCAGGGATTTCTTCTGCTACTACAGGTATCTCTTCAACCGCAGGAATCTCTTCTTCCACAGGTGCTTCTGCTGCTGGAACCGGTATTTCTTCAACTGCAGGAGTCTCTTCTGCTACAGGGATTTCTTCTGCTACTACAGGTATCTCTTCTGCCACAGGTGCTTCTTCTACTGCCGGAACTGGTATATCTTCTACTGCAGGTGCCTCTTCTTCTGCTGCAGGTATTTCTTCTACCGCAGGTACCGGTATTTCCACTGCTGCCGGTGTTTCTTCTACAACAGTTGCTGCCTCAGCTGCTTTGGCTGCCTCTTGTGCTTCAAAAGCTGCAACCTCCTCAGCGAAAGCAATTTTGTCCTTATTTATATCTACCTCAGCTGCATTTACTTCATCCACAGGGGTAGCCTTTTTTCTAGTAGCTCTGGGTTTCTTTTCAGGCACTGGAGCCTGCTCTTGTTCATTTGTATTTCCCATAATTAATCTCCTTTGAGAAGAAATAACAATCCTACATATATATTATCTTTTATACTTACTCAAATGAGAAATTAACTTCTTATAAAATTACTAAATTCTTTGTTACTTTTGCAGATTTACATAGTTTTCAGTACAAGGCATTCCGGACAAAACACTATAAATAAGAAAAAATACTCACATTCATATTAAAAAGAGTTGTGGCAATCATAAATGCCATTAAGAATGATAATGTTTTCTTCATTTTTGCCTCCTTTTTAGAAAAACATTTTTGAAGCACACTAATTTCCGGCTTCCTTTCTCGCCTTTTTATCCGCATACATTTTTTCATCAGCTCTGTCCATCAGATTCTGAACATCAATAGCTTTATTTATCACGCCGCCGGCGCTTCCGATACTGGCAGCTATCTTATATTCTTTATTTGCAACATTTTCTTTTGACTTCAGGAACACATCAAGCCTGCTTCTCACAGCGTCCGTGGACAGCTCCACATCACAGTCTGTGATGATTGCACAGGCAAACTCATCACCGCCGTAGCGTGCACAAATTCCGTTTCTTGATGAAAAGTGCTTAATTGCTTCAGCCATGCTTTTTATCGCAAAATCTCCCTGAGCATGACCAAACATATCATTTATGTATTTAAGCCTGTCCATGTCGATGGAAAAAATGGTCAGATACTTTCCATAGTTGTTACCATCCTCTACCATTTTCTTAAGCTCTGCCGTAAAGCCCCTTCTGTTGTAGATTCCCGTGAGGTAATCCAAAACAGATACCTGCTCTATTTCATGGCGCATCCTGGCAAGATTCCTGTTGGCTATGACCGCATTGATAGCTGAAGAGAGGAACATTCCGAATTCCTCACATCTTCGTATGTCTCTGTTTGTGGTATCCTTTGTGCCGCAGCATAGGTATCCGAAAACCTGATTTCCTGCATGAAGAAGGCGCACCAAAAGAAGGTTGGCCTCATCACCGTTTATTATATCCGCAAATCCCGGGATAAATTCAGGTTCATCATAGCAGGTGCCGATTCCTGAGCGCTCACCCTTTTCAGATCTGAACATCGTAATATATCTGTGCCCACCTATGCCTTCTATCTCAGGTGCCAGAAGGTCTGAGAAAACTCCTACAAACTGGAACTGTCTCTTCCAAAGCCACAGGGTAGTGGTAATGGTTTGCGATAAGTCACACATGGATTCAAGAACTGCTGCCTCAGCCATAAGGTTATTGATACTGTTAACAGCCCAGTTCACATCAGCATAACTGGATGAAAGCACGTTAATATCCTCAAGAGACAGGATATCCTCAGCCCTGCTGCAGCCACATGAGTTTCTCAGCTTCAATCCGAAATCCACGTCGTGCCTTTTATTGATATCCGAATCCTTGTGGTCCTTGATAAGACTGATTACCTTTTTGGCTTCACTTTCATAATCAGGCTCTACCGTCGTTATTGATGGCACATTGTAGAGACTGCTTTTTATTCCGTCAAAACCGGTGACAATAATATCCTCCGGCACTCTGTATCCATTCGCTATCAGCTCATCCGCACAGGCGATAGCCATAGCATCATTAGCACAAACTATAGCCTCTATCTCATCACCCGACCTGATAAACCGCTGCGTGGCTTCTCTTGCAGGTGTATGCCAGAAATCACCATGCCCCAGCCTGTTTTCTTCGAACGGAATTCCATTTTCTTCCAGCACTTCTTTATATGCTTCTATACGGTCCTCTGAAAAATTGTCACCTTTAGGTCCTGCAAGCATGTTGACCTTACGGCATCCATGAACATCTATTACATGCCTAACTACGGACTTGAAACCGTCTTTATAGCGCATGGATATATTAACCCTGCCCGGAAGATTTTTTTCCATAGCAATAACAGGGATCCCCTTCTTCTGTCCCAGCTTATTTATTGCCACAACCAGATAATCATTTTTAATGAATTCAAGTTGCACAATTATGGCCTTGATATCAAGATGCGAGCATAACTCAATCAGCTTAAGCTCACAGTTGTCTCTGTCCTGATCCCAGACCGTAGTTTCCGAAAAGCTGAAAGCAATAATAAAATATCCCTGTCTGTTACTCTCTTTTTCTAGTTCACGTATGAAATTACTGTTCTTTTCCTGATCGAGCATTCCGCCCATAAAAGCGATCAGTTTCTTAGGTTCTTCCATAGTTTGATGATAGCATACAGAAGAATTGCAAATAATTACATTTCTATAAATTATTTTATTCTGCTCACACCATTGCATTTAGGTATGGTATTTATCGTTCCGTCTTCATTAAATGCAATATTTTTACGTAAAACAATTCTCCCTGAGACATTTGTTGGACAACGTGTGATAAAACAATGATAGAAGGATTGCTAATCTGTTTCTGTAATCAAAACAGATAGAGAAATCAAATATGAAAATGTCAATTTTGAGGGAGGTTAATTTTATGAAGTCCAGAATCATTTCTTTGTTACTATCAACAGCATTAACCGTATCAATCATCGCAGGCTGTGGAAATGCCAATACAGGTAATTCCAACACAGAAGCTTCCACTACTACAGAGGCTCTCGCAGACAGCACAGAAACTGACAAGCAGGCTGAAGATACAGCCGATAGTGCTGACAGCACAGAAAGCTCAGCTACAGAAGACAGTTCTGCAACAGACGATAGCCAGGAACAGGCTGCAGACTCCGGAAAAAAGTCTTTACCTGCTTCTTTCGAAGAGCTGATTAGCTCTCTTCACGCAGGACAGTCCTACGCTTATGCTCCTATCTGTGAAGGAGAGGATGCTCTTCTGGTAACAAGCTATGTTTTTGATGATCTTGAAGGTCATTTGGGTACTTACGAAGCTACTATTTTTATGAAAAAAGACAATGCCATTGAAAAGGTTACTACTGTTCAAAGTGGCGGCACAGCTTACCCGATCGCTGTTGCGGATAACAACAGTCTCATTCTTCCCATGCGAAACTCCATAACAAAGGGATATGTAAGCAAGGAGACCGGCGAGTTCGTTATTACAGACGAAGCGAATGTAGATTATATAAATGCTGAAGATGGTGAGTATCATAACTACAAGGAAGGCGCCTCTGAGCTGCCGGCAGATTCTTCCTTATTTGATGAGCTAAGCGATACATATCAAAATTCAGAAATAATAAGCTTCGAAAAGGCCGGTGTATCAGATGATGGCACGCCTAACCTTTCAGGAGCTGTATACGCAGCATACAACGAGGATGAGCAGTACAATGTTTTAAACTACTATATTTTTAATGACGAGACCTCCGGTTCTACACAGACACACGATGGCGTTTCAGGTGTACCCTTCACCTATGAGCAAACCGGTGACGATCTCATATTCCACTTCGCATCTGCTGATGATACAACCGAAGCAAAATATAGCTGGAATGAGGGCGCTTATCCGATGATAACCTTTACCGGAGATAATAAACCCGAAACTGAAAAAATATATATTTCATGCCTTGGTAACCAGGATCCCGAAACCTTTGATGCTGAAAAATACTATGACAACGACAATAACCTTCTTATGCAGGTCAAGAGCTTTGATGAAACTTCACTTACAGGTGACCTGTATCGCGATGAAAGAATTAAGGCTGAATATGTTGATAATGCAAAAGAAAACGACATCATCTACTCTATAAACGGAACACCCTTTACTGTTGTTTCTTTTGAAGAGGCCAACAAAGAGGTCAAATACGGAACCGATGAAGAATTCAAGAAGGACTGCATAGGTACGACAAGGTTTGATGGTTTCCTCGTAAAAAAAGGTGATGACGACTTATATTGTGCTCTCGAGAAGGAAGATTATTCCGAAGAATACAATGTTGTTTATATGCTGAATGATGGTGCTATAAGAAAACTCGTCGAAGAAAATGTGACCTTCAAGATCAAGGAAAACTGTGAAATCATCCTTCAGAAATTTGTCAAAGATGGCGACGTCGAAAATCTCACAGAAGAATATCTTGTCGGAAGAGAATTCAAAGGAGACAACTATCCCGGATGGTCAGATAATGCTGATGAGTACTATATGACCACCAGCATGCTTGTAGAACTTGGGGTAATTGACGGTGAGCTTTATACTATTGTTCAGAAATATGTGCCTTAATTAAGTTAAAATCGATATTATAAAAAGTGTGTAAGTAAATTTTGCATTAACTTACACACTTTTTAGTTTATATGAGCATAAAACATTTAGAAAAAAGAGGATATCATCGTCTGTTTCCAGATATCACTTCTCTTTTTTCACGGGACCATTGTTTCAAAGCCCCTGAGCAATATACTTAGCTATTTAGTTTCCAAGCTCGTCTGTGGAACAATATCTTGTAATTTTTCCTTTTACATAAACCTTACCAGCGATAGTACCGTAAACCATTCTGCCTCCCATCTTTTTGTAAGGCATTACAGCTACATAATAGCCTCTGTTCTTTTTGAATTTGCTACCGTTAAACTTCTTTACAACAGCAGATGACTTTTTACCGCCCTTAACCTTGTATGCCTTATAGCCGACTTTCTCCTGCTCAGAAACATATACGATATATCCGTCAGCGCCCTTTGTCTTCATCCAGCTTACATTGAGCTTACCCTTTTTGATCTTTACATCGTAGCCCTTCCTGGTTGACTTAATATCAGAATTTGTTAGAAGCTGAGTCTTGTCAGACCAGTCTCCATAATACTTTACATCATCAATCTCTGTGAAAGCTCTTACCTGAACATAGTACTTCTTCTTATCCTTAGCATCTCCATAACTACCTCCACGGAATACGCCAGTACCTGTTTCATCATTTTTTACAAGGTTATTGCCTTCATATACCTCGTACTCATATCCGGAAACATAAGGCATCTCTGCCCAGTCAAAGTCGAAGCTTCCAAGATTTCTCCAGTTATGAGTCTGGAAAGGTGCTGACGACTTAGCAGGTGTTGTGTAGAAGGAATCACATAAAAAGTAGTAATCATCCCAGTTAAGACCATACTTTCTGTAATCCACAGTAATATTTACATAATAACGGCTTCCGGGTGTAAGGTTATTAAATGTGTACGATGTCGAATTAGGATCAATGGATATTTTCTTAGCCTTTGTCATGGCTCTTGCGCCTTCCAAAGTTGTTGCGATTCCAATGTGCATCTTATCAATTTTATTGGATTCAACTTCTGAATACTTTGTCCAATTAACTGTAATGGATGTCTGGCTTGGATTAACCTGTTTGATCTCAGCACTTTCAGCATGTACAGTCTGTGCTGTCTGCGGTGCCACAAAAACTCCCCCGAGTGCTATAGCAGTTGAAAGAACTGCTGCAGCGATTCTTGTAAAAACTTTTCTCTTCACTTTTTTTCGTTCCTCTCTTGTTTTTTATAAAAATCTCTATGCATGCATATATAGAGTTTTTATTCGTTTCTTATAATTCAACTATAAACATCTATAACGTTTTATTAAATATATAATGACGCAAAATAGGATGTTTTAACTTGCGGAGTGTTTTTTATCTTTCAGGAAATCCGAAGGGATTTCCTATTGAATAAAAAAACTGCAAACAGAAACGAATCTCTCCGTCACTCTTTGCAGTCAAACCATCTTTTATAAACCATTCCCCAAAAGATTTACAACTTTGCGTCCATACATCACTGTATGTTTGCCCCAAATGTAGAATTGTCGTTCCCTCGCAAATTGTGATTATACCATATTTGGGGTCTGATTAAAACCTCTTTTTAGCAGGTAAATTAAGGCAACGAACGTACATCATTCGCAAAAAACGTCTAATTTGGCAGTCTTTTCATCCTAACAAGCCACCGCATTAAATATGACAATCCCCACACCGCAAAATATTCCCGTAGCAAGTCCGGTGAAGTGTCCTATAGAGTCGATTCTTTTGGAAGTTGTCATAAGTGCAAGTAATATAAATGTTGGGAGCATGGATTTAAGGGCAGAAAAGCCCGCCACAGAAAAAGCCATCACAAGATAGATGCCTATGAGTCCGCAGATCACTCCGGACGCACCTATGCATAAAGTAAATGGTGATGACTTTTTATGAATTCTCGCCGAAAGTGTCTCCCCAAGCAGCGTAAGAAGAGCATAGGCCCCGGCATATAGCCACGGCCCAAGTGCATATTCCAAAACAGTTCCGAGATTGTACAGCGAGTACATATTACATGCAAGATGCAGAAATTCTTTCTGAGTAAAAGCAGCAGTAATTATGCGGTAATACTGTTTTTCCTGAATGCTGAGAATATATGAAGATCCAAGTTTTCCAACATCCAACACTTTAAGGTTGATCAATATGAAAATAATTATGTTGCATCCGATAAGCACATATGTCACCGGATATAGGCCAAAATCAAAATAATTCAAGATATTTTAGCTCATAGGAAAGCTCGCCCTCATCATCTATTGTAATGATGATATACGACGGTTTCCTGCCCTCCTGTCTGGGGTATGAGAGACTTCCCGGATTGAATACATACATTCCATCAATCTCTGCTGCAACAGGTCTGTGAGTATGTCCATAAATTACCACATCTGCCCCTCTTGCAAAGGCTTCTCTTTGAATCTCATCACTTCCCATATTCACAAGATACCTGTGTCCGTGTGTGACAAAAAAAGTGTGAGGCCATACCTCAAAAACCTGCTCATCGGGAAGGTTACAGAAGAAATCATTGTTTCCCCTGACAATTCGCATGGGAGCCCCTGCAAGCTGTTGCATCTGAGTCTCGCTTCCCTCTGTATCTCCGCAATGAATGATCAGATTTACAGGGCTTTCCTTTTCTACCACTCTGTAAAAATTTTCATCTTTTCTATGTGTATCACTAACTACTAATATTTTATGCATATACGCTATTCCTGTATCTTTCAAGCAAGCATTCTGTCTTAATCATCATTAAAAAAGCTTATCCTCTCAGCTTCTGCTCCATCAATCTAAGAGCCTTTCCTCTGTGGCTTATGGCATTCTTTTCTTCAGGAGATATCTCCGCTGATGTCTTACCATATTCAGGAAGGAAAAAGATTGGATCATAGCCAAAGCCGTTCTCTCCTGCAATCTCGTGCCCTATAATGCCTTCCATGGTAGCTCGTACAACATGTTCTGTTCCATCAGCAAGTACCGCACTTATGGCACATACGAATCTTGCTGTGCGCTTTTCATCAGGCACTCCTTCGAGCTTCTCAAGTATCTGTCTGTTCTTCTCAGAATAAGGTGTGTCATGTCCAAGAAAACGCGCAGAATAGATTCCCGGCGCCTTATCAAGACAATCTATCTCAAGCCCCGAATCATCAGCCATAACACAATAATCTGTCATGCCCTTATCCTTGCATACTTTGGCCACAGCTCGTGCCTTTATCATAGAATTTTCTTCGAAGGTACTTCCGTTCTCTTCGATATCAAGGTCTATCCCTTCATCCTTCATGGAGTTGATCTCTGAAGCAATATCCCCCATTATCTCTCTGATTTCCCTCATTTTGTTGTTATTACCCGTTGCAAAAATTATTTTCATAATGCTCCTCACTAAATAACCTGAATTATATTTAATTTCCGCTTATTATCGCAGGAAATGTATCATTTTCTTCATCCGTACTACCGGGCTTCGTTTCAGCAAATGCCGCCTTTATACCATCAGCCACGCCCTTTGAACACTTTTCAATATAGCTGTCTTTTTCAAGCTTATCGTGGTCCACTCTATTATTAATATTTCCTATGGTTACAAACGCAGAGGGAATCGTCGAAGTCAAAAGCTCAGCGTTTTTCTCATCTGCTGCAGCAAGTCCAAGTGCGTTGTCTCCTGTCTGAGTAACAACCCCCATCTCCAACTTGTCAGCAAGCTGAACATTGCCAAATCCTCTGATAAAAAATCTGTCATTATAAAAAGTTCTTATGCCGGAGTCGCTCTCTACCGTTTCTTCAGTACCAAGCTGAATAAAGTAGTCTGCCCTTGAATCTTCTATAAGAGCCTTCAACTCTTCTGCGCTTAATCTCTCCTCATCAAGAGTAGTAAAATAAAGCTTTATGCCTTCGCTTACAGGAAAACAATTCCTAAGATAGGGAATCATTTTTTGCCCGATCTCGTCCACAGGATCGATCACCACAACCTTTTCATAAAGGTCATCCGGCTTCTTGAAGCTGACCACAATCTCCTTATCTCCCAGAGATGTCTCATTCTCATAAAGTCCGTCCAACTGAAATGTCAGACGTACCAGTCCGCTCTCATTAAGGGGCGTAAAAGAACCCTGCTGCACACACTCAAGATCTGTTATGACCGCATTTTTACTATAAAAATCTGCACTTTTACCGTCTATGTAAAGTTCAAATTTGTGCTGTCCATGCTTTTCCTCAAGGGTGATTTTATCTGAACTCACTCCGCCCTCAAGAGGTATCAAAAGCGTGCCCTTTCCTTTATCAGACACCGGTTCCTTAACATCAAGCAGATATTCCTTCCCGCCAAGTTCCTTATAGAAACTGGCATTTTCAGCTTCTGCAATGATTACGCTCTTGGTGACTGTCCTATAAAACATAGCTCCAAGCGATATTGCGACAAAAATCCCCGTAAGTATCGCCGTTACTTTAAGTCTTTTCTCAACCATTACTCAAAATTCCTTCTTGGCGGCTTCGGACCCATGTATTGATAAAAATAGGTCTTTATCATACCATTGTAAATCTTTCGGTTTTTGTCAGCCTTTTTGCCTATGTCGCGCTCTGCCTTTTCATAAGCTGTAATCAGATACATTGACCAGGAATCAAGCGCCTTGTATCTGGCTCCAAGTGTCTTGTACAGATCCGGAAGTTCCTTCATCTCGCCGATTCTCTCGCCATAGGGAGGGTTTGTTACTATAAACCCGTATTTTTTCCTGTGGCTAAGCTCAGAGACAGGTCTCGCCTGAAAATGGATAAGCTTCTCAACTCCTGCTTTCTCAGCGTTAATTCTGGCGATATCTATTACCTCGGGATCTATGTCATATCCCTGGATATCAACCTCTATCCCATGATTGATCTCCTCAGCGCACTCTTCACGAACGTCCTTCCAATTCAGCGGAGCAATAATATGAGTCCATTTTTCAGCAGTAAAATGCCTATGCATGCCGGGTGCTATATTCGCCGCTATCATGGCCGCCTCTATGGGAAAAGTTCCGCTTCCGCAGAAGGGATCAACCAGTATTCTGTCAGATTTCCAGGGTGTAAGCATCAAAAGTGCAGCAGCAAGGTTCTCCGCTATAGGCGCCTTCGCCTCAAGTTTCCTATAGCCACGCTTATGAAGCGATTCTCCCGTGGTATCAAGAGCAACAGTAACCTCATCCTTCATCAGGAAAACACGAACAGGAAATATTTCTCCCGTCTCCTCAAATCTTCTGATTCCGTAAATATCGCTGAGCCTGTCAACCATGGCCTTTTTCATAATTGACTGGATATCTGAAGGGCTGAAAAGCTTACTTTTTACGCTGCTTGCTTTTTTAACCCAGAATTTACCATCCTTTGGAATAAACTGTTCCCAGGGAAGCGCTTTGGTTCCCTGATAGAGCTCCTCAAATGTAATAGCTTTAAATGAGCCTATTTTTATAAGCACTCTCTCAGCAGTCCTGAGTCCAATATTCGCGCGCACAACGGCATCGGGATCACCTGCAAATGTTACTCTTCCGTCTGCGACCTCACGGATTTCATAGCCAAGCTTAATTATTTCTTTTTTTAATACCGACTCCAAACCAAAGTGACAAGGAGCGATCAAATCAAATCTCTGCATATTTACCTTCCTTAAGGGACTTAACTTAACCTTTATATTCTAACACATTATGGAAAAGTAAAAAAATTTTTTATTAAGCTATAAAGTTTTGCAAACTATAGTCGATATACTTATTGCAGAACAAAAAGGACAATCTCCTTTTCTTAATGACCGGTATGGCGTCCCCACCCATGCCGGTCTCCTCCCATTAATGGGGATTTTTTTATGTTCTTGCACAATTTATCATTTTTGTATCAAAAAGGAAAAACCATCAATCTCTCAATATCTATACCTTACTCTAAAGAATCTAAGAGCAAAGACCGTGGTTACAAGACTTATCGCTTCTGCCACAGGCCATGCCAGCCAGAGGCCTTTTTCATTTATAAGTGCGGTGAGTCCAAACAGACATGCAGTAAGAAACACAAAGCTTCTAAGGGCAGATAATATCCCTGAGACAAGCCCATTGGAAAAGGCTGTAAAGACGCCGGAGCCAAAAATGTTAATGCCCGCAAACAGACACCCCGGCAGAGTAAGAAGATACCCGGTATAGGCCACATCATAGAACTCTGTTCCGGGATCAAAGAAAACGCTTACCACCTGCTCGCTGAAGACGAACAGCACAACCGTACATAATACTCCAAGTATCACTGACCATAGCATACCAAGCCTATACGCATTTTTTCTGTTGGGGATATTACCGCTTCCGTAATTGTATGAGAAAACCGGCTCAATGGCTGATGTGATACCCATGAACACCATCATGATAAATACCTGAACATAGGTGACGACGGCAAGTGCACTTACACCTGTCTCTCCATAGAACTTATATGCAAGATGATTGCTGAACAGGACAGTAATAGCCTGTGCAAGATTTGAAATCATGTCAGAGGATCCGTTGAAGCATACAAGAAGCATCTCTGCCATGTCGGGCTTTGCAAGCTCAAAGGTATACGAGCTCTGCTTAGTAATAAAATAATACCAGATAACATAAACTATCGTACTGGAATAACCTATAACCGTGGCAATAGCTGCGCCGCTTATCCCCATGTGAAAAAAGCCCATAAACACATAGTCAAGGATACAGTTCAAGGTGCCTCCTACAACTATAACAATAGCAGCAACTACAGATTTTCCTTCTCCTATTACAAGAATCCCAAAGACAGACTGAAGGAGCACAGTCAGGGAAAACAGGCTCATAATATTATAATACGGCCTTAAATAAACAATGTTTCCCTCTGTTGCTCCACACAGATGCATTATTGGGTCTGCAAAGGCAAGCAGTATCACGGTTAAAATGATTCCCAGAATTATGGTAAAAAGCGTAATCCTTGAAAATGTCTCCCCGGCCTGCTTTTTTCTGCCTTTTCCTACCTTTAGGATTATCAGTGCGTTACCGCCGGTACCTATCATAACTCCAATGGCAATCATCAGAGTTACGATAGGAAAATAAAGATTTATTGATGCAATAGCCAGGTCTCCTATGAACATCTCTATAAACAAGCCGTCTACAATCTGATAAACAGCAATAAATACAAATACAAAGATGCTCGGAGCAACAAACTCAAGAAATGATAAAAACGTAAATTTCTGAGACAGCTCTTTTTCCTGATCTATACTGCTCAATTTTTGAACTTCCTTTCAAGCGTCAATGTTTTCTGCTAAAGATACCTTTGACAACATCGAAGAAAGACTTCTTATCTGTAAGTTTATCCTTAATCTCTCCAATGGTCACATCCGACTGTGAATTATGAGTTACCATAACCTGAGCAAGCTTTACATAGATATCCTTAAATTTTTCGATACTCTCATCTTCATAACGGCTTGCAGCATAGTCGATCATAAGCTGCAGTCCTTCCTCACCATCGAGGATTTCCATATCCAGAATAGTCTGTGAAGCAGCCTGATTCTGACGAACATCAACTGTCTCAATGTCGAAGCCATCGCTTCCGCCCATATCACGTATATCCTGCTGATACAACAGGTAAGCAGCTTCATGATCAGCAACCTGATTATTGACATCAACATACGGATAGCAGCTGTGCTCAATGCCCTTTTGAACCTGTTCATGTACATCCGCAAATACATTACGAAGAGTTTCGCTGTCCTTTAGGCGAAGACCAACCGGCAAATCGCGGAACAGAAGTCCGACAGTGGTCATATTCTCGATTTCTTCACGGCCGTTATAAATCCAGCTCAGCTTAATATCTGATGCGTTATTGTAAATAGCAATCGCAAGAGCAGCTACTGTAATGAAGAACTCATTGCGGCTGATCTTGTATGCTCTTTCCATAGCATTCATCTGAGGCTGCAGGATTCCAAGTGATGCAAGAAGTTCACCCATGGCATTCTCGCGGCTCTCATGATCTGTCTTCGGATAGCATGACCATTCGATATTGTCGTATCTGTCTTCAAAATACTTTTTACTCTCAAGATAAAAATCAGTATTCATGGCATCCTGACGTTTCTTAAGGAACAGGTAGTAATAATCAGGATCTACAGCAGTTCCCATGAATACGTTTTTAATGCCGTTCAGGAATACCTTTAAGCTGGTTCCGTCAAACAGTGAATGATGAACATCAAAGTATACATACAGTGACTTCTCTGTTTCAAATACGCGGCATCTGTACATTCTTCCGCCAACAATCTTGAACGGGAATACAAGAGTGTCTCTTATGTAGTCAAATTCAAACTCAGACACTTTTTCCACATGAATCGACTGGAATATCTCAGGCGTGTATTTCTGGTACATATTACCTTCGTTATCAAAATGGAAGGTAGTAAGCAGCGCAGGATGTGCTTTTATCGCTTCCTCCATTATGCCGCAAAGCTGCTTGCCTTCAAACAGTTCCTTATCTAGCTTCATAAGCGAAAACAGGTTGTACATAGTTGAATTCGGCGTATAGAGCTGATAATCGATCATGTAAAGCTGCTCAGCCGTAAGAGGCTGCGTGCTCTCCATTGCGATCTTGTTAAGCTCATCCGGATCACCATCGCTGTTCTCCATAGCTTCAGAATATATCTGTGCAATATTTTTAGGTGTTCTTCCTCTGAATACGATTCCTGCATTCAGGCCTTTAAGCGTATCCTGGCAGGCTGTGATAAGCTCTATGGACGAAAGTGAATCTCCACCCAGCTCATAGAAATCATCATTGATGCCTATCTGAGCAACCTTTAGTACCTTAGCCATTGCTTCACAAAGAGTCTTCTCAACATCATTTGTGGGAGCCACATAATCACTTACAAAATCGCTGGCATCGGGTTCAGGCAATCCTTTTCTGTCAAACTTGCCATTTGCCTTCATGGGAATGCTGTCAATTTTCATGAAATAAGCAGGAATCATGTAGTACGGCAGGCGCTTTAACAGATTCTTGCGAAGCTCTGCTGAATCAATATCAACATCTTCATTAAAATAAGCACACAGGAAGCTCTTTCCATCCTTATCAAAGCCGCGTACTGCAGCCCATTTAACACCAAGCTCTTCCTTAAGAGCAGCCTCGATCTCAGCAGGCTCGATACGGTTACCATTGATCTTGATCATATCACCGAGACGTCCAAGAATCAGGAGATTACCGTTTTCATCGATTCTTGCAAGGTCTCCTGAGTAGTAAATACCGTCAACAAAGTGTTTCTCTGTCTCTTCCTTAAGGTTAATATATCCTCTTACATAAGGATCCTCGAAACAGATTTCTCCCGTTTCTCCCTCTGCAACGTCATTTCTGTTTTCGTCCTTTAAGTAGATCTTGCTGTCAACCTGCGGCCAGCCGATGGGACAAGTCTCATATGGCTTATCAATTTCGAAAAATCCTACCGCAAATCCACTTTCACTTGCAGCATAAATATTTATGATCTTTACATTTTCCAGGTAAATGTCATTTGCAGGTTCACTTCCTACAAAGAGCATTCTGAGGAACGGTCCGGTATTTTTACCAAGCTTACGAACATACGAAGGTGTAAGGAATGTAATGGATATGCGCTTCTTTATAAAGAACATAGCCAAAGCCCCGGGATTCTTAATGGTCTCATAGGAAACAATGTAGTTCTTTGCTTTAAATACGCTAAGTGCACACAGAACAACTATGACAGTAGCAACAAAGTTCATAGGTGCAAGTGTAGCAACACTGTCATCTTCACGGAAATTACAATCTCCTCCGTTGCTTACGGAATCAATTGCTCTCTTAAGATTTCCGTATTCATGAAGCACACCCTTGGGATTACCTGTTGTGCCCGAAGTATAAATTGCATATGCAGCATCATGATCATCAGTCTCTTCATGGCCCTCAAGAGGATTAAGTCTCATGATTTCTTCCCAGTTAGCAACGGATATCTCATCCTTGCAGGAGCAATCCTTACGAATATAATCAATACGTTCAGGAGCATAGGTATCTTCTACCAGCGCCCAGGCAGCTCCCGCCTTCCATATACCAACCATTGCTATAACAGGCTTTACGCCACGGGGCAGGTTAATGAGAACAAAATCCTCCTTACCTATTCCCTTACTCTTAGCCCAGGCATATATTTTGCCACTCATCTCATCCAACTGGCTATAGGACACTCCCTTTGTTGATACTTCATCAAACAGAATAGTTTCATTAGGAGCCTTTGCGGTATACTCTTGCAAGGTATCAATTATAGTTTTCATATGTTTCGATCCTCTTAAATTTACCTTTCCTTTTTTGCTGATTAAAGGGCTACAACTGCATAAAAAACGTATATAGTAAATTCATTATAGGCAACATTCTAAAAAAATATTATCAAATTTAAGAATATCAAACTACGAAAAAACCATTAAAGAAATCTAAATTTTTTATTTAATAATATATTTTTAAAAAAATTGTTGACATTTATTATCTCAATGTTATAATAATATTCGCTGCACGAAGTAGTGCATATGTGTGTGTAGCTCAGCTGGATAGAGCGTCTGGCTACGGACCAGAAGGTCGAGGGTTCGAATCCTTTCACACACGTTGATTTAAAAAAGAGAGATGAGACTTTTAGTCTCTTCTCTCTTTTTTGTTCTACGCCTATCGGCTTCGAACGGGTTCGATCTTCGCTCCGCTTCGGTCGGCGCAAAGCCGACATCCCCCGGATGTCGTGCGCCCTTTCACACACGTTGATTTAAAAAAGAGAGATGAGGTTAATCCCCATCTCTCTTTTGTTTTATCGCCTATCGGCTTCGAATAGGTTCGATCTTCGCTTCTAATACTTTTTATTGGCTAAGGAGTCCGCCACCGCCATTATTTTCGTTTGCTTCCTCTTCTGCCTTGGTTCTGGCAACCATGGCTTCCATCTCAGGCCTTGCTATATCGAAGCAGGCCAACATCTTTGTGGAGAAGATTCCACTCTCACCATTTTTAATCATTTCGTAAGCCTTACTTGGTGCAAAAGCCGATTTGTAAACACGGTCACTTACAAGAGCATCATAAACATCTGCAAGTGATGTAAGCTGCGCAGCAATTGAAATCTCTTCACCCTTCAGGCCGTCAGGATAACCCTTGCCGTCGTACTTTTCATGATGGTGTCTGCAGATATCGTAGCTTACTTCAAGGTACTCCTTATCCTGAAGATCAGCCAACATTTTTACGATCTCGCAGCCACGTGTGGTATGTGACTTCATGATATCAAACTCATCAGGTGTCAGGCGCCCCGGCTTCAACAGTATTGCGTCCGGAACGGTGATTTTCCCAATATCATGCATGGCGCTTGCGTTTGTAATAACTTCTATCTTGTGAGGTGTAAGCCCAAACTCAGGGTAATTTCGCATCGCAACATTTCCCAAAATCTGAACAAAGCCCTTAATTCTTTTTAGGTGATAACCGGATTCCAGATTACGGAACTCGACTATCGTGCAGATGGTGTCAATAATTCTGCTGTTATAATCTCTTAAGCGTTCTTCCTGCTTTTTAAGCACCAGGAACTGCTTTTTCAAAACCCTAGTCTGATCGCTGACCTTCTGCTCAAGGTCCTGTCTGCTCATGTTGAGCTCTATGGCTCTTCTTACACGGTGTTTAACGATGATTGAATCAAAGGGCTTATGAATAACGTCGCTTGCGCCATTTTCATAGCATTTTCTCTCAGTCTCAGGTGAGGTGTCAGCCGTGATCATTAGTACAGGAATCTTATCGGGTATCTTGTGCTTGTAGAGCTCTTCAAGTAGCCTGAATCCGTCCATTTCAGGCATGATAATATCAAGGAGAATAGCCGCAATATCATTTTTTTTGCGGGCAATTATCTCCAGCGCCTTTCTACCATTCTCAGCTTCCAGTATTTCATAATCACTCTTAAATATCTCGCCCAGAATGCCTCTATTAATTTCGGTATCATCTACTATCAGAATACACTTATCAGCCACTTTTAACTCCTTGCTATAGGCTTCTCACCATCAAGCATAATCAGCTCACCGCTTTGTAATGTAAATGTAATACCCCTTGAGGTTTCCCTTGTATCATGAACTCTTAACATTCTGTTTCCAAGCTTTACGCTTGTCCCTATGAACACAAGCCTTGAGACAAGTACCTTAGCATCCCTGACTGACGCCATCTCAGCTTCAATCACCTTTTTTCTTGCATTCAGCTTCTCAAGCTCAGCCTCTTTGATAGCGGACTCGGCGTTAACCTTGATTTTCAACTGAAGTGCCTGCTTATTTGTATTGTCATTAAAAGTTGTCAGCTTAGAGCGCTGCTGTTCATATACCTTTAATTCCTGGTACAATCTACTGATGTTACGCATCAGGCTCTGATACTCATAATCAAGTTCCTCGGTTACTCCGGTCCTTACTACAGTATCCTTGATGCTTTTACTTCCAAGAACCGCAGTCTCTACACCTCTCAGAGAAGTTACAACACCTCCGCTTATGAGTCCTTTTTCACCGAGCATGACTACCTTTCCATCAGCTGACACATTGCAGTTCATGCAGTCATTGGAAATAAGATCCCCTTTGCACTTGATATTTGTAGTATCAAGGTGAGATGCAGCCACAATGCCGCCTGCCGAAATGGAGGTTCTGTCATTGACATTGCCTACGATACTTTTCCTTACAACAACACGCCCTCCGGCATGTATATCGGCACAAGACACGCTTCCGTCAACCACCACGTCTCCCTTTGCCTGAATATAAACATTATCCACGTCACCTTTGACCCAGATAGTGCCGTCATAAACAACTTTTTCGCGGACATTTATGAGGGAATCGTACACCTTGGTCTTATCTATCCTGATCTCGCCATTGTTGATCCTTCCAACACCGGCTATGGAAGACACATATGTCCTCTTATCGCCGAGAAGCATAAATCCCTGGCCTTTAAGGATTGGCTTTCCTTTGCCAGCTTTTGCCTTTAAGAGCCTCCCTGTAACATCGAAGCCGTCCTCGCCGTTGGTAGCAGGATGATAGACTGCAATCTTATCACCGAGCTTAACCTCATCAAACACTTTTACCTTGGAAAAATCGGCACTTTCACCTTCGCTCATATCAGGAAGGATTTCCTCACTTAGTTTTATAAGGTACTCATAATAGGCATCAGTTCCGTCCACAGGGAGCTTCCCCTGAGCCACCAGAACTTTCTTGCCAAATTGCTTAGCCTCGATCATTTCCTCGATGGCTTTTCTGCTGACACCTCTTCTTACTCTTGCGTTATATAGAAGCTTTATCACCTTTTCAAGGGTATAAGCTGCTCCCTTGCCTCCAACCGGCAGGGTAAAATAGCATTGCATCTTATCGTCGGTTATATCAATAAGACGGCCTTCCTCCGTCTGCAGAAACTGCAAAGCTTTGACCTCTTCATCAGCAGGCCCCTGAAGATCATCAAGCTGCCCTGAAAAGAGCTTGCTCAGATTGCTGGGAAGAGTTTTTCCTTCCTCAAGCCATTTGCGCATGATGCGCATCTCCTGAGCAGGATGAACCATACTCTTATATTGATTGATGTCTACGTTGTTCTCTATGCCTTTTCTGATTTCACGCATCTGGTCAGCCCTGTATAAAGGCTTAGCATATGGTGTAACATCTATCTGATGCTCAAGCCCCAGTCTGAGCTCCCGCATCTGTTTCCAGCTGTATGCTTCTTCTGCATATATCGAGACATCCAGATTCTGCTCAAGGCCTTTTCTTACTTCATTCATGCACTCTCCGCGCATACCAAAAAGGAAATAACGGTCTATATCCTCTATTCCCTCCTGCTTTGCCAGGCGAATCTGCTCAAGCTGTTCAGCATCAAAATTCTTATCGATGTACTCTTTTATATCTATTTTTTCTTTATAAGCTATGTGAATCTGTTCGAGAGTTGACGCATCTTTTCTGCGGATGAGCTTGTCGTCAAGTTCAAGTCCGTCCTCCAGACTTTCCCTTACAACCCTCATTTTCATGTAGGGCATATCAATCTGTGCAAATTGTGATATATCAGTCTCATGTTCAAGACCTATCCTAATTTCCTGCATCTGCAGCCAGTTATACCTTGGATCCTGATAAAAAATTACCGGCACACCGGCTTTTAGTCCCAATCTGATCTGTCTCATCTGATCTGAAAAATACTCAGGCCTGGCATACTCCGACACCTCAAGATTATCTGCAAGTCCTTCTCTTATCTCTGCCAGCTGCATTATGTCAAATCCTGCCTCGCGATAAGCTGACATATCAATTCCGCTTTGGAGCTCTAATCGAATCTCCTCCATCTCATTCCACGGAATCTCAGGCTTTGCATAGGTATCCACAGACACGCCGGTGGAGAGCCCCTTTCTTATTTCCGCCAGCTGGTAGATGTTGAAACGTTGCTCCTTATACTTTTCAGAATCTCCACCCTGCTTTTTTATCAGAAGAAGCTCATTGGCAATTAAATCAGGCTGATATAAACTTTTGTCTTCATCAGAAGCAACAACAGCCATTCCTTAAATCCCTCACAGAAAAAAGATGCATTACATTTAGAAGTAAATTTGACATTTAAAAATGCTTATAAAAAGCCTTACTAAATGCCATTCTCTCAGCTACATTCTAACACCTGAAAAAACTACTCTCAATCTAATTGCACGAATTTATGAAGATTTTAGAATATTATACCGTTTTAATTAAATATGATTACATGTTCTCAAACAGTTTACCTATGCTAACATCATACGGAGCTCTGAGTACTCCATGTTCAGTCACGATGCCTGCTATAAGTTCATTGTCCGTAACATCAAAGGCAGGATTATAAACCTTTATTCCCTCAGGAGCCATTCGTTCCTTATACCACATCTCGGTTACTTCCTCGGGCTTTCTCTGCTCTATCTTGATGTCATCACCTGTCTTTGTGTTGATATCTATCGTAGAAGTAGGTGCACACACATAAAAAGGAATATTATATCTCTTTGCAACCGTGGCAACTACACTAGTTCCGATTTTGTTAGCTGCGTCACCATTAGCGGCAACTCTGTCACATCCTACAAAAATGGCATCTATAGCACCGCTTTTCATTAGTGAAGCGGACATGTTATCACATAAAAGAGTAGTGTCTATTCCTGCGGATGAAAGCTCATAAGCAGTGAGTCTTGCCCCCTGCAAAAGAGGTCTGGTCTCGTCGCAGTACACTTTTATGTTGTATCCCTTTTCATGAGCAAGATACATGGGCGCTGTGGCAGTTCCATACTTGCAGGTTGCAAGCTGTCCCGCGTTGCAGTGTGTGAGAAGTCCGTAGCCATCTTTTATAAGTGTGAGGCCGTTCTCACCGATTCTTCTGCAGACATCGATATCCTCTTCCTTTATGCGCTCCGACTCCTGTCTCATGGCATCTATCAGCGCTTTTCTGTCAAAACTCTTTGCACCGGTGCTTCCACCTGCCATGTCAAGCTCTTCTGCAGTCTTTACAACATGAGCCTCCATACGCTTAAGTGCCCAGGACAGATTAACAGCTGTGGGTCGCGAAGAATTGAGATAGTCGCTCTTTTCCCTGAGCTCCTTCATGAAGTCCTCATAGCTCTCTGCCTTTGAATGTTTCATCAGAATGTAAAGCCCAAAGCCTGCTGCCACACCAATTGCCGGTGCACCACGTACCTGCAGAAGATATATTGCATTCCATATCTCTTCCCCTGTGCGGAGTCTTATCATCTCCGTTGTTCCGGGCAGCTTTGTCTGATCTATAATCTCCATCGCATCATCTTCATCGATGAGCGCTACTGTCTCATAATCCAAAATACTTTTCATTACCTAAAAAACTCCTCCTGATTCTATTTTCTTGTAGCAAAAAATTTCTGAAGATCTGCCATCAGTTCCTCGCGGCTGATGGATTTTAAAAGATAGCCTTCAGGTTTAAGCCCGACTACCTTCATGACGCTTTCCTTATCGCTTTTTCCTGTAAGGAATATTACGGGAACATGCCTTGTCATAGGGTCGTTTCTCAGCATTTCAAGGACCTGCGGCCCGTTGGTTATGGGCATCTCATAGTCCAGCAAAATAAGGTCAACATGAGTGGTGGCCAGAAGACTTATAGCCTGGAGCCCCGAAATCGCCATGGATACTTTGTACTTTTCCTTTAGCCAGTCTCTCACAAGGCCGACATAAGTCGCATCATCATCCACTACAAGTATGCTCTTCTTCGGCGGATCCTTAAGGGCTTTCATCTCCGTTTTCGCCGTGTTTATGAATTCATCCATATTAAGAGGCCTCTGGAAAACCTTTAGAATTCTGCCTATAGGAAGATTGTTGCACACAACATCCGTGTCAATTTTTTCCCCTATAATGATGACCTGAATATCATTCTCAGTGAGCTTCTCATTTAGAAAATTCAAAAATACAGTGTCCACCTTATCGGACTGATCGATGTAGTACGTGATAATAGCCGCATTGCTCCACTCGTCACATACCTTCTCAGGGTCTGCAACCATAAAGAAATGCGCTATCTTAGCCTCATCCAGTTTCTTTTCCAAGGCACGGATAACAAAAGATTCCTTGGCTCCTATAAGCATCATTTTCTTATCGTTTAAGCTCATCCTTTATACCATCCCAATTCAGTTCTTTCAACATTCTCTTAAGGTGCTCAAATCTCTCATTGTTTTCTTCGCCGCAGTTGTATGCAGACATATCCTCAAGGACCATCTCAAAGGAGTCATAATCCATCATGGCAGCAAAGTCTTTAAGGGCTTCATACGCCTCTTTTATGGTAGCTTCATCGCATACTTCTCTCTCGTCAGCTTCCGCCTTTTCAGACAGCTTTGAAAGCTTTTGCATAAACTGTCTGTACATATCCAGAAGCACCGGCGTATCTTTCTTTATGTCTTCAGTATTGTTGTTTTTCCCTGCCTCTTCCATTTTAGCAGAAATCTCAGATAATCTCGATGCTCCTATTATTCTTGCAGAGCTTTTCAGGGCATGAACCTTTATGGTGTATAACTCTATGTCGCCATCGTTAAACGCCTTTTCTATCTCCTCAGCCTTTTTATCTATTGTGAAGTAGAAGGTATTCAGAGCAGCTTCAAACTCATTCCTGCCTCCGCAGTTTTTAACTCCCGCCTGCACATCCAGATCTTCCACAGCAAATAGCCACTCCATATCCTTTGTAGGCTCATCTTCACTTGTGAAATCGGGAGAGTCCAGATTTTCATCGTCAGGCTTTTTAACCAGATCCTCTGAAATATTGTTTCTGAGCGCTTCTTCCAATGCCTTCATGTTTACAGGCTTTTCCAGGTAGCCATCAAATCCCCTCTCTTTATAATATGCTTCACCATTGTGAGCAGCATTGGCAGTAAGGGCAAATACCGGAAGCTCATACCCTTCCTTTCGCATTTGTGCAAGGGTCTCAATTCCGTCCATTTCAGGCATCATATGATCCAGGAGAACCAGCTCATAATGCTCGTTTTCCAGCTTCTTAAGGCACTCTTTTCCGCTTGTTGCCGTGTCGACAAATAGCCTCGTAGGTTTGAGAAGTCCTGTCATAACCTGAAGATTCATCTCATTATCATCAACAACCAATATCTTTGCGCCCGGAGCGACAAATGAAGGTCTGTAAATATAGTTCTCATTTACTGTATCATCTGTCTCAGTAAATTCACCTATGACCTCATCCTTTTCAACACTTTGGACAAGTGAAAAATAGAATTTTGATCCTTCACCGTAGGTGCTCTCGCATTTTAGCTTATCTCCCATCAGCTCCACAAACTGCCTTGAGATATTAAGTCCAAGACCTGTTCCCTGTATGCCGCTGTTTTTCTGCTCTTCCAGTCTTTCAAAAGCACCAAACAGTTTATCCATATCCTCGGGCCTGATTCCGATTCCCGTATCGGATACACTATAGTCTATGGTGCATATATCCTTTTGCTTTTTGACAAGCTTCAAGGTCAGTTTAAATGAGCCCTCCTTTGTATATTTAACTGCATTTGTAAGAAGGTTCATAAGTACCTGTTTTATTTTTCCTTCATCGCCATACAGATAGCGCGGAATCTCCGGATCTATATCCGTTTCAAAAAGAAGATCCTTTTCATTACTCCTAACACGTATCATGGCTGTTATGGTCTTTAGAAGTTCATCCAGGTCATAGCTTTGTTCCACCAGGTTCATCTTGCCGGATTCAATTTTTGACATATCCAATATGTCATTAACTATGGCTAGCAGAGATTCTGAAGCTCTCTTTATTGTCTTGGCATATCCCACAACCTCTCCGGAATACTTCTGTATAGGCAGGCTTCTGTCCTCTCTCAGGATCATTTCATCCATACCGATTATGGTATTTATAGGCGTTCTGATTTCATGAGACATATTGGCAACAAATCTGGACTTCGCACTGTTTGCCCTCTCTGCCTCCTCTTTTGCTGCTCTTATCTCCTCATACTGCTGGCTGATGATAGTCGTGCGAAGTATACCCCAAACCACCAGTGCAACTGTGATCAGAAGCAAAGCAAACAATCCAACCCTCACAATTGTCAGTTCATAGAAAATTGGCTTCTTATAAAGAGGATAGGTTTCATCTCGTAAAACACTGTGGGTATACTTATCAAGAATCTGAATATGAAGGGTATACTTTCCATATGGCAGATTAGTATAATCAAGAGTTGTTATCTCACTCTGATGCACAGTCCTGCCATCATCATTTGATCCATCCAGATAGAACTTTACAAGTGGATTGGACAACAGATAATTAAGTACAGATACCTGAATCTGCACGCGGACTGCTCCGGACGGAATCTGATAAATACCGTCTTTATCAGGAAGCACTTGCTTTTCATCTGCTATTACCTTATCCAAGTCTATAAAGTAGCTGTTATCAAACACATCATAGTTTTTTAGTGATATCTGTCTTACACCATCGATACAGCACAAAAGAAGCTTATCCTCTCCATTAAGGCAGTTCCAGGCATTGGATGTCAGCGATGTATTAAAACCTCTTGAGCGGTCCAGGAGCTCTAAATTATATTTACCATTCTCCAAAAGCTCATCTGCCGGCAACTTAAAAATTCCTGCACTTGAACTTATCCACGCACTGTCGTCCTCTGCAATATATATGTCATACACATTACTGTATGGAAAATTATCCAGCTTTTTAATAGTGTTTCTATCATCGTAATAAATCGCATTACTTGTCACATAGAAAAATCCATTGTTGTAAGGTACTATCCGCACTACAACCTGTGTCAAAAGGCCTTCTTCCTCTCCAATGTGACCTGCAAGCTTTCCATCTCTTATGATATAAATTCCATCGCCGTCAGATCCCGCAAGAATACTTCCATCCGTATCTTCCACAATGGTTAGTATCTGCGAAACTATCATGCCATCTTCTTTGCCAAGAGTACTCGTAACCGTATCGCCTGTAATAAAGCTAAGTCCCGTATTGCTGGCTGCCAGTATCTGCCCGTCAGACAGCTCTGTGCAATATCTGAATCGTCCGCCAAGAGTCCCTTTTTCCTCATTAAAAGTATATGCATTTCCATTTCTATCTACCCTTAAAAGGCCATCCTTTCCGTAAGTAGATATCCAGAGATTGGAATCAGAGTCAATCATTTGATGCCTGATACGGACATCATCAAAATATTTTAAGTAGTCATAGTCCTTTTTCTCAAATGTCTCCGCATCAAGAACTGCAAGCCCCTTATCCATTCCTATATATATTTCTCCGTGGTCTACAAGGACGCAGTTAACAACATCTTCTTCAACTCCGGCCTTGTTAAATACGTTATAGAAAGGATTTTTTGACAGCTCCAGAAGGCCACGCTTAGTGGATGAAAACCATATATTTCCCTGATAGTCGTACATACAGTCGCCAATGTCACAGTCAAATCCGCTTCTGGTAAGATTTGTAGCCTCACCTTTGGAGTTTATATAACCCATACCATTTTCTGCACAATAAAACAGGCCTTCACCGTCCTGCTCTTTTAAAAGCTTATGATAAAAGGCTACATTTTCAATACTATATGAATCTTCTTTCTTAGTTGTTCCATTTCTATAGCTGAATTTTTCAAGATAGGATCCGGATGTACCTACCAAAATGGTACCATCACCAATTTTTTCAACCGAGCTATAGACTACACCCGGCATATCAAAGTTCTTTTTCTCTACGACTTTTCCATTATCAATAATAAACAGATCACCGCTATTTGTGACGCAGGCTACAACAGTTCCGCCTATTTTTGTCATGGAGCGGACCCATGATATATCCTCCCGGCTATCAAAGTTCTCTACTGTCATGTCATCTCTGATAATGCCCAGGCTGGATACTGTTCCAACGTAAATATTTCCTTCATCATCCTCACAGATAGACCTGATCGTATCAGATGCAAGTCCGTTTTCATGATTAAACCATCTTCCTGTTTCATTATGCTCATCATAGCACAATATGCCTATGTCATTAGTGCCTATCCAAAGCCTGTCCTTCGAATCCACATACATTGTCATTACATTACTTACATCAAATCCTATATTCTCGAATTCAAATTTGATTCCATTGAACCTGTAAAGACCGGAATATGTGCCTATCCAGATATACCCATCAGATGTCTGTGCTATCGCATTTATTTCATTGTTTATGAGCCCATTACCTGTATGATAATGGATTGGTTCATACTCCGCCAGATAATCAGTCTGACCACCTTCCCTGGCCTCTACTTTTACAGGTACAATTAACTGTAAAAAAACAATAAAAAATGCCACAAGAACCAAGCCCATCAGATGAAGTATACTCATCCGAAGCTTTTCCTGCGACATTCTATATTTAAAAGCCGAAGAGGCTGACTCTATCATTTATTAAACCTCCATATGTTTTATTCTATAACATATATGGAATACCAAATATTAAAATACTCTATATTATATATAAAAATAGTAAAAAACGGCTGCATACCTTGGTAGTATGCAGCCGATAAAAGTCATATTATCTTATTGTCAGCTCAAATTACTTCTCAGCAAGTGCAGCCTCAAGCTTCTTTGTAAGAGCGGGAACGATCTTGTTAAGATCACCAACAACACCGTAATCTGCTACGTCAAAGATAGGTGCGTTCTCATCCTTGTTGATAGCGATGATGAGATCTGACTCTTCCATACCTGCAACGTGCTGGATAGCGCCGCTGATACCGATTGCGAAGTAAACCTTAGGACGAACAGTCTTACCTGTCTGACCAACCTGAAGATCCTTCGGCTTCCAGCCTGAATCTACAACTGCACGTGAGCATGAAACTGTTCCGTGAAGTACCTTTGCAAGATCATCAAGAAGTGCAAAGTTCTCAGGGCTTCCAACTCCACGACCACCGGATACAAGGATCTTAGCTTCCTGGATATCTTCAACTTCTGAAACTGCCTTAACGATCTCAAGGATCTTTGTATAGCAAGCGTTCTCTTCGAAGCCGGGATTGAACTCTACAACCTCAGCCTTAGCGCCCTTTACAGGAGCAATCTTCTGCATAACGCCGGGACGAACTGTAGCCATCTGAGGACGGAAGTCAGGACAAGCGATAGTAGCGATTGTGTTACCACCGAATGCTGGACGAGTCATAAGAAGCTGCTTGTGCTTCTGTTCCTGACCCTCTACAACGTTAAGCGGGAAATCACCGATATCAAGCTGTGTACAGTCAGCTGTAAGACCTGTGTGAACACGTGATGATACACGAGGACCAAGGTCACGACCTATTGCTGTAGCACCAACGAGAAGGATTTCAGGCTTGAACTCATTGATTACAGATGCAAGAGCGTGTGTGTAAGGCTCTGTACGATAGTCCTTAAGTTCAGGATCATCAACTACGATTACACGATCAGCGCCGTACTCTGCAAGAGTATCTACAAGATTGCCTACCTTGTCGCCAAGAAGGACTGCTGTAACTTTTTTCTCATCAAGATCCTTAGCAAGATCTTTTGCTTTGCCCAGAAGCTCCAGTGCGATACCTGAAAGCTCATTGTCTACCTGCTGAGCAAATATAAATACACCCTTATATTCTTCTAAAGACATGTTTTGTTCTCCTTATTATATAAATCAATTTTTGCTCCAAGAACGCAGACTCGGAAATGTACTGCGCTTTTCACAGGTTATTAGATCACGTGCTTTTCTTCGAGCTTACCAAACAGATAATCAACAGCTTCTTCAGCAGAATCAGCTACGATCTTCTCGCCTGCACCCTTCTTAACCTTATCTGAAGCCTTAGCAATCTGAGTAGGTGATCCCTTAAGACCGAGGTTAGAATCCTCAACATCCTTAAGATCTGCTCTTCCCCAAACTGTTACTTCCTTTTCGAAAGCATCGAAAATTCCGCCGGGAGTCATATATCTGGGCTCGCCAAGCTCTGCAAGAGCTGTGATGAGGCAAGGCATCTTAGCCTCTACCATGTGATAACGATCCTCGAACTGACGCTTAACAACTACAGTCTTAGCCTTCTCGTCAACCTTGATTTCTTCAGCGTAAGAGATTACGGGAAGTCCAAGGTGCTCAGAGATCTGAGGACCAACCTGAGCTGTATCACCATCAATAGCCTGACGGCCTGTGATTACGAGATCATATTCAAGGTTTCTGAGTGCACCTGCGATTGTAGAAGATGTTGCCCATGTGTCAGCACCACCAAGTACGCGGTCTGTAACAAGAACTGCCTTGTCAGCACCCATAGCCATAGCCTCACGAAGAACTGCCTCAGCCTTGGGAAGACCCATTGTTACAACAGTTACTTCTGCGCCATATTCATCTTTAAGACGAAGAGCTGCCTCAAGACCTGCCTTGTCATCAGGGTTCATGATTGCAAGCATTGCTCCTCTGTCGAGTGTTCCATCGGGTTTAAACTTAACCCCGCCCTTTGTATCGGGCACCTGCTTTATGCAAACTACAACTTTCATTTGTATTCTCCTTTTACAAAATGTAAATGATTATATCCGCTAAGTTCAATATTACTATGCTAAGAATCTTAGCTTAATAAAGCACCAGAGATAACCATTCTCTGAACTTCAGATGTACCTTCATAGATCTCTGTGATCTTAGCATCACGCATCATTCTCTCTACTTCGTACTCTCTGATGTAACCATAACCACCGTGAAGCTGAACAGCCTTTGTTGTTACGTCCATAGCAACTTCTGCTGCGAAAAGCTTAGCCTTAGCTGCTTCAACTGAGTAACGATCCTTGTTCTTCTTAGCATCAGCTGCTGCGTAAACAAGCATCTTAGCTGCCTCACACTGAGTAGCCATGTTAGCAAGCTGGAACTGTGTATTCTGGAACTGACCGATTGAACGACCGAACTGCTTTCTCTCCTTAACGTACTCAACTGTACGATCAAGAGCGCCCTCAGCGATACCAAGAGCCTGTGCAGCGATACCGATACGTCCACCATCAAGTGTGTGCATAGCGATCGGGAAGCCCTTTCCTCTAGCGCCAAGAAGGTTCTCAGCAGGAATGTGGCAATCCTGGAAAATGAGCTCATATGTGGATGATCCACGGATACCCATCTTGTTTTCCTTAGTACCGAATGTAAATCCGGGTGTTCCCTTCTCAACGATGAATGCTGAGAATTTCTTTGTTTTTCTGCCTCTCTTATCTTCAACGATGTCTGTGTAAGCGATGATGATATAAACATCAGCTACCTCACCGTTTGTGATGAAGCACTTAGAACCGTTAAGGATCCACTCCTTACCGTCTTCTGTAAGAACAGCTTTTGTCTGAACGCCCTGAGCGTCTGTTCCTGCCATGGGCTCTGTAAGACCGAAAGCACCAAGCTTCTCGCCCTTTGCAAGGGGAACAAGATACTTCTGTTTCTGCTCTTCTGTACCATATGTCATGATAGGATCACAGCAAAGTGATGTATGAGCGGAAACGATAACTGCTGTTGTACCGCAAACCTTTGCAAGCTCCTCTACGCACATAACGTATGTAAGAGGATCACATCCCTGTCCGCCGTATTCCTTCGGAATCGGGATACCCATGAAGCCGTACTTCTGCATTTTCTTAACAGTCTCCATAGGGAATACTTCTGTCTCATCCACCTCAATAGCGTTGGGCTTAACTTCTTTTTCTGCAAACTCTTTAAAAAGAGCTCTAGCCATTTCATGTTGCTGATCTAACTGAAAATCCATGAAAAAATCCTCCATATTTTTTTGTAAACTCTCTCGATTTCATTAGCACATTTATTTCAGGCTATATTTCCAATATAACTCGTTCCATTTTCTCGTCGTACACACCGTGTACGCACTGCGAAAATGTCACGGTTATATTGAAAATCTATCTCTGAAATAAAATGCACTATGAAATCTCGAGCGCTTACTATATTTATTATTAAATTATCTACTTATTATTATTTACGGTCTGTAGGTACTTTGCCGCCATCACTGTAATCATAGAAACCAATACCTGTCTTAACACCAAGCTTCTTACCACGAACCATCTTACGAAGAAGAGGGCATGCACGATACTTGGAATCACCTGTCTCCTTATAGAGAACATCCATGATTGCAAGAACGATATCAAGACCGATGTAGTCACCGAGTTCAAGGGGTCCCATAGGATGGTTGCAGCCAAGCTTCATAGCTGTGTCTACGCCCTGGATGTCTGAAACGCCTTCTGAATATACGAAGATACCTTCGTTGATCATAGGAACAAGGATACGGTTTACTACGAAACCAGCTGCCTCGTTAACCTGAACAGGAGTCTTGCCAAGATCCTCAGAGATCTTCTTAATCTTCTCAACGTCAGCCTCAGGTGTGTTTGCACCCTGGATAACCTCAACAAGCTTCATAACAGGAGCGGGATTGAAGAAGTGCATACCGATAACCGGCTTGGGAAGTCCTGCACCGATCTCTGTGATTGAAAGAGATGATGTGTTTGATGCGAAGATGCAATCAGGATTCTTAACGATGTTCTCTTCAAGCTCCTTGAAGAGGTTCTTCTTGATATCCATAACCTCAAGAGCTGCCTCTACTACGAGATCAGCGTCTGTGCAGATGTCATTAAGACCTGTCTGGATCTTGCCGATGATAGCATCAGCCTTAGCCTGATCGATCTTGCCCTTAGAAACCTGCTTGTCAATGCTCTTCTTAATCTTAGCTAAGCCGCCCTCTGCGAACTCTGTTTTAATGTCGCAAAGATAAACCTTATCTACTGTGTCTGCCTGTGCGAATGTCTGAGCGATACCAGCGCCCATTGTGCCTGCACCAATTACTGCAACTTTCATTTATATATCCTCCTAAGTTTGTTTTTATTTATTATTTATTCTGGAAGTCTACGACTTTGACCTTCTTCGGGTCGTCCTTCTTGCGAAGGAAGTTAGCCATACCTTCACGCTGATCCTCGGTCTCGAAGCAATCGCCGAAGATCTTTTCCTCAAGCTCGATAGCCTTGTCGATATCAAGCTGAAGTCCTTCATTTATAGCCTTCTTGCAAGCACGAACTGCGATAGGAGCCTGTGCTGCAATTGTATTAGCCATCTTCTCAGCTGCAGGAAGGAGTTCTTCCTGTGTATATACTGCATTAACAAGACCGATTCTGTAAGCTTCATCAGCCTTGATGTTGCGTGCTGTATAAATAAGCTGCTTAGCCATGCCTGCACCTATAAGACGAGCAAGTCTCTGTGTGCCGCCAAATCCGGGAGTAATTCCAAGACCAACCTCGGGCTGACCAAACATAGCGTTGTCTGAGCAGATACGAATATCACAACTCATTGAAATCTCGCAGCCGCCACCAAGAGCAAAGCCGTTAACTGCTGCGATTGTAGGAATAGGGAATGTCTCCAGTTTTCTGAAAACATCATTTCCTTTCTTACCAAATGCTTCACCTTCTGCCTTTGTAAGTGTGCTCATCTCTCCGATATCAGCACCAGCTACAAATGACTTTTCGCCTGCACCTGTAAGAACAAGAGCTCTTACTGTGTTCACATCAATGCTGTCAAGAGCAGCGTTAAGGTCATCAAGAACCTGGCTGTTAAGCGCATTGAGTGCTTCCGGGCGGTTGATTGTAAGAACAGCGATTTTGTCCTTAACTTCAACATTTACAAATCCCATTTTCTTTGCCTCCTTGTTTATTTCTATATTAAGTCAGTCTACCTGACTTATATACCATTATGAATTCTTTTCTGATTCTTTACCTATAAAAAGGAAACGGAATAATCCGTTTCCTTTTTACATATAATCTTAGTCGCGCTCAACGATAGTTGCACAACCCATGCCACCACCGATGCAAAGAGTAGCAAGACCACGCTTCTTGTCAGATCTGGCCATCTCATGAAGAAGAGTAACAAGAATACGGCATCCTGAAGCTCCTACAGGGTGACCAAGTGCGATAGCACCACCGTTAACATTAAGTTTTGAAAGATCGAAGCCAAGGTCCTTACCTACAGCTACAGACTGAGCTGCAAATGCCTCGTTTGCTTCGTAAATATCGATATCCTCGATCTTAAGACCTGTACGATCAAGAACCTTCTTAGTAGCTGCAACAGGGCCAACACCCATGATAGAAGGATCAACACCGCCAAGAGCACCACATACCCATGTAGCCATAGGTGTGATACCAAGTTCCTTAGCCTTCTCTTCGCTCATAACAACGATAGCTGCAGCACCGTCATTGATACCTGATGCGTTACCGGCTGTTGTTACTCCATCAGCATTGATAGGACGAAGCTTTGCAAGACCTTCCATTGTAGAACCTGCACGAGGGCCTTCATCTGTATCAAACATAACTGTTTCCTTCTTAACCTTTACAGGAACAGGAACGATCTCGTCCTTGAACTTGCCTGCCTTCTGAGCAGCTTCACACTTCTGCTGGCTGTTAAGAGCAAACTCGTCAAGCTCTTCTCTTGTGAGCTTCCACTGCTCTGCTACATTGTCAGCAGTCTTGATCATATGATAGTCATTGAATGCATCCCAAAGAGCATCGTTAACCATACAATCCTTCAATACACCATTATTCATACGATAACCGAAACGAGCCTTGTCAAGTGCGAAAGGAGCCATAGACATGTTCTCCATACCACCTGCAACCACGATATCTGCGCTACCTGATAAAATCTTCTCAGCTGCCATGTTTACGCAGTTAAGACCTGATCCGCAAACAACGTTGATAGTAACTGCGGGAACCTCAACAGGAAGACCTGCCTTGATTGAAGCCTGACGTGCTACATTCTGTCCAAGACCAGCCTGGATAACGCAACCCATAAGTACCTCGTCTACCTGCTCAGGCTTAACGCCTGCTCTGTTAAGTGCTTCCTTGATTACAATTGAACCAAGCTCTGCTGCCGGTGTGTTTGAAAGGGCTCCGCCCATCTTACCGATTGCTGTTCTGCAAGCGCCTGCCAATACTACCTTCTGTGCCATAGATGCTACCTCCGTTTCGGGACTATTGTCCGCCAAATTATATTTTTATTTGTTGCTTGTTATTTTTTTGTCACAACGTATATATTATAGCATGCATGAGAATTTGAGTGCAAGGAAAAGCATAGTCAATATCCTCTTTTTTTATGAATTTATTATGAACCTGTCATTTTGCACATAAATATAAAAGTCAATATGATTAATCGAATTAAATTTAATAAAATTTTTAAAAGTTATCCACATTTTTCAAAATGAGAATGGCTAATTTACGACTTATACACGAAGTTATCCACATTGTCCACATTTATCCACAATAAAACGCCGAATAATCCACCTCAAAATGCAAACATATTTTTTGTACGACTTTCACAAAAATTAACAATTTCTAAACTCATTTGCATTGAATTGATTATCTATATAAAAAAATGATATAATTTAACTGATAATTATTCCAAAACAAACTATAAAACTGCAAAGGGGATGATTGCATGAAATTCACTATTATAGGTAAGAACATCGATGTAACACCCGGACTGAGAGCCGCTGTGGAGGAAAAAATCGGAAAGCTCGAGAAGTACTTCACTCCGGAGACTAATGTCAACGTAACGTTAACTGCTGACAAGGATCGCCACAAGATTGAGGTAACAATCCCTGTAAAGGGCAAGATAATCCGATCTGAACAGGTCAGCAATGATATGTACGTTTCAATTGATCTGGTGGAGGAGATTATTGAGCGTCAGCTGAAAAAATATAGAAGTAAGCTTGTTAACAAGCACCAGACTGAGATCAGCAATTTCAAAAAGGAATATATCGAAAATGAGGATTTTGACGATGAAGAGATCAAAATCGAAAGAGTTAAGAAATTCGATCTTAAGCCTATGTATGTAGAGGACGCTGCTATTCAGATGGAGCTTCTTGGACATAACTTCTTTGTATTCATCAACGCTGAAACAGATCAGCCTAATGTAGTCTACAAGAGAAAAGGTAATACTTACGGACTGATTGAGCCCGACTAAATGATTATCCCCCGGGATTTTTCCCAGGGGATTTTTTTATCATAATTAAACAATTACCTTTTAATAAAAAGTGGCATGGATCCATAATTGAATCCATGCCACTTAATTATTTTTATTTTATTCTGTATCTTAGAAGACTCTTCTTACTGAAAGAACCTGTCTGTAGCTTGCATTTGAAATCTTGATACCTGTCTTAGCTGAGGAAGCATGAACAATGTTTCCACCGCCGATATAGATTCCTACGTGACCTGAGTAACATACGATGTCACCGGGCTGTGCATTTGCAAGACCATCAACTGCTGCTCCGACACTTCTGTCCGCACCACTTGAGTGAGGAAGGCTTACACCGAAGTTAGCATATACGCTCATTACAAAACCTGAGCAGTCAGCGCCGTTTGTAAGTGATGTTCCACCGTATACATACGGGTTACCAACGAACTGCTGTGCATAAGAAGCAACTGCAGCTCCAATTGAACTTGACTGTGTTGTATAGCTTGCTGCTGAGTTGTAGCTCTTGGAACCATTGCCGTCTGAAGAACTCTTTGTGCCCTTCTTAGCCTGAGCAAGTGCTGCCTGACGAGCCTCTTCCTCTTTCTTAAGACGAGCTTCCTCTTCTGCCTTAGACTCAGCTTCAACGAACTCTGTTGAAAGTGTTACGTAATCCATTGATACGTATCCTTCACCTTCTTCGATGCTGACCTTAACCCAGCCATCCATCTCCTCGGTTACAACAAGTTCATCCTCTATCGGAACAAGTCCAAGCACTTCATCATCTGTGCTGGGGCCACTTCTTACTTTAAGAGTTGTGGTTGTAACAGTAGCAATTCTCTTACCTACTTCCTTGGCAAGTTCAACTGCATCTTCACCTGTTACACAGTATTCAGCCTTAACATATCCTTCAACTGAACCGGACTTGATCTTGTACCATCCCTCAGTCTCTTCTATGAATGTACCAACTGAATCGTCATAGAGCTTACCGATGATCTCACCATCATCCTCACTCGGGTTATCGCGGACATTAACATAATCATTAACGTTGGCGATTACCAGTGACTTAAAGCGCTCCTCTTCCTTCTGCTCATCCGTGAGTTCTTCCTCAGCTTCATCCTCGCCTGTTCCGGGCTCTTCAGCCGGGATAGTAGCTCCGGTAGCTTTCTGAATATCATTAAGAATGTTCTCCTGCAATGTAGATGCAAGAGGTGTCGTCTCTGTAATAGTTACTGCAGAGTCTTCAATCTCGTTCTCTGCAACATCTGTATTGTCACTTGCAAGGTTTGACAGAGATACTGAATCTCCTGTCAACGCGTAGCTGATACCTGCTGAAGGTAAAACTGTTGTTACCTTTGATGCCGAAGCACTAACTTCATAACCTGCTCCACCAACTGTTACCGCAGCGGCAACCCCCATAGCCAATAGCTGCACTCTAGTCTTTCGCAAAACGAACCTCCAAATTATTTGTTACGATTTTGTTACATCTTTTAAAAATATACCTTGTCAGTCTCAATTTGTCAACCTACCCTAACCATTTTAGCACAAAATTGAAAGGCTTAAACAAGCCATTCTTCCAATTGGTTAATCTATTAACGCAATTTAAGATACGAAAAAAGCCAGTAACCATGCGGTTTCTGGCCATTTCCAAGATATGGTATTCAGTTTTATAAAAAGCACAATAAATAGTTAACAAAATTTGTATCGTGAATTTTGTGCAACTTTTTTTAGAATTTTTTTATTTTTATTTTATTTTTTACCAACCAGATAATCCTGGACTGCAGTTACTGCATTAGCGCCATCTGCAACTGCCGTAACAATTTGTCTGAGTCTCTTCTTTCTGGAGTCACCTGCAACAAAAATGCCGAGAGTTGAAGTAGCACCGCTTTCATCTGCGATAATATATCCGGTCTCATCCATCTCTGCAAGTCCGCTAAAACTTTCGGTAAGGGGATGAATACCTATTGCAACAAAAAGTGCATCTGTATCCACATCCTTCTTCTCTCCTGTTTTTACATTCTTAACAGTAACAGCTGTAACCTTGTTGTCACCCTTTACCTCTTCTATAACGCTGTCCCATATAACCTCCACATTGGGAAGTGCCAGCAGTTCCTCCTGCAGGATCTTAGCAGCGCGAAGCTCATCTCTTCTGTGTACCAGATACACCTTGCTGCAGCCTCTTGCCAGGAAAATAGCATCTTCTACAGCAACGTCACCACCACCATTTACTACAGCCACCTTATTTCTGAAAAATGCACCATCACAGGTTGCGCAGTAAGATACGCCGCGTCCGGTAAATTCTTCTTCACCTTTTACGCCAAGCTTATTGTGAGAAGCTCCTGTTGCAAGTATTACTGTTTTGGTTTCGTACTCACCTTGGTCTGTTACAACTTTATATACAGAAGATTCATTTTCGTTTCCTTCCTTTACTTTTATAATAGAAGAAACACATCCCTCTGCAAACTCAGCTCCAAGCTTATCGGCATGCTCACGGAACTTCATTCCCATATCGAATCCATTGATACCGGGGAGTCCCAGATAATTATCAACTTCATAAGTAATAAGTATCTGTCCGCCGCTTACCGGATCCTTTTCAATTACAAGTGTATCGAGTCCTGCTCTCTTTGCATAAACAGCAGCTGACAGTCCTGCAGGTCCTGAACCGATAATTACTAAATCTCTCATTCTATATGCCTCCTTATATTATTCTTATATGCATTAGATTGTGTACAATTTATTTTCTATTGCCATAATAACTCTAAAAAATATTTTTGTAAACAACTTTTTTATTTATACTTTATTCCGTCATGCTATCATTATATGTTGTAGGAAAAAGTACACCGGAGGTATTATTTATGTCCAAAAAAAACACAGTCCTTATAACAGGCGCTTCCAGAGGTATAGGAAAAGCTATAGCAAAGATATTTGCACAAAACGGATATGATCTGTACCTTTGCTGTAAAAATAACATAGAAACACTTACAGACTATGGCAAAGAGCTCTCCGAAAAATATGGCATAACTGCCGTCACAACAGTCTGTGATGTATCATTCGAGGCAGATGTTATTTCCATGTTTAAAACTATATCCAATTCTTCCATCGGTTACCCCGAAGTCGTAATTAACAATGCAGGCATTGCATGGTACGGGCTTTTATCGGATATGACAGCTGACGAGTGGCATAAAATGATTGGCACAAACCTTGACTCTGTATTTTATATGAGTAAAAATGCAATCCCGCACATGGTACGAAACGGTCACGGAAAGATCATCAATATCACTTCTGTGTGGGGACAGGTCGGCGCCTCCTGCGAAGTAGCGTACTCCGCTTCAAAAGGCGGTGTTAATTCATTCACAAAAGCCCTTGCCAAGGAGCTTGCTCCAAGTGGCATACAGGTTAATGCCATTGCCTGCGGAGCCATAGATACTGAAATGAACAGTTCACATCTATCAGAGGATGAACTCTCAGAACTCACTTCGGAGATTCCCGCAGATAGGCTCGGAACACCAGAGGAAGTTGCCGAACTTGCATTTAATCTGGTACAATCCCCCGCCTATCTCACAGGACAGATAATAACTTTAGATGGCGCCTGGATATAATAAATGGCCTTGTGCTATATTTTTTTGCTGATACAGCATAAATATGAAGAAAAAAGTCATAAAGCAGTAAATCAATTCTGCTCTATGACTTTTATTTTTCCATAATTCGAAATCAGAATCTCATCTCAAGCTTCGGAGCTATTGCTGTAAGTACGGCTCCGGCTGCAACTATCACAAAGGAAATAATCTGTGATGTTGAGAATATTCCAAGGTTTCCTCTGTAGTCGGCACGGAAGAACTCTATTACAAATCTTCCTATACCATACAACACCAGATACATTGCAGCGGTCCTGCCCTTAACTTCGGTTTTACCTGAAAACCAGATAAGGAAAGCACCTATCAAAAAATCTCCGGCTGACGACATCAGCTGAGTCGGAATAAGCGGAACACCATTTGGTGCAAAATCCGAATGAGTAAACACTACATGAATCGGGCTGTTTGTCTCTGCTCCATAACAGCAGCCGGCACAAAAGCATCCGATTCTTCCAAATCCCTGTGCAATGGCCACAGCCGGCATAACAACATCAAAATACTGAAGGAACTTTTCGTGTTTTCTTTTTACATAAACAAAACTTGTAAGAATTCCACCGATTATTCCGCCATAAACCACGTAGCCGTTTGCGAAATTCCACAATATGGACGGGTCTTTAATTATATTGGGGAATTCCACGATGTAGTACAGCAGTCTGCATCCCACAAGTCCTCCAATAATAGCACAGTAAAAGATTCCATAAATGGTATCTTCAGATAAGCCCTTCTTCTTCCCTCTCTTAAGAACTATCATAAGCGCTGCCAAAAATCCGACAGCTATCATCAGGCCATACATATGTAATGTAACAGGACCTATCTTAATATCATTAAACATATTCCTCCCAATCCAATGCCCTGCCGTTACAAGGCACACATCTGTCAGCTCTGCATCACCTTATCAATGGCAGATATGACAGTATCCTCGTCAAGCGGTTTGGTAATGAACTCCACCGCTCCATTTTCCACTGCTTCTTTTACCTTTTCATTCTGACCTGCAGCTGTGATCATTACAACCTTAGCATGCGGATCAAATTTACGGATGAGCTTTAACCCCTCGATGCCATCCATAACCGGCATGGTAATGTCCATCGTTACCAAATCGGGCTTAAGCTTAGTATAGTCATCAAAGCCTTCCTGGCCGTTTGTTGCTTCTTGTACAACAGAGTGTCCATGCCTCTCAAGCATATCCTTGAGCACTCTTCTGGAAGTTCTGGAATCATCAACTATAAGAATATTTGCCATAGTTTTATCTCCTCACTTAATTGTCACATCCTGACCGGCAGCAATAACAAGACGCACCTCCGCATCGCAACAGTTTACTGTCATAACGTGAAGCTCCGGACCTGAAATCTCACCAAATCTGGTAATGAAATATGGCGGATCAAGTTCTATTCTCTTGCCCTGCTTACTTCTGTCAGTAGCATACAAACCATTTATACAATTGATCAGCTCGCACATAGCATCAAGAGCATCTTCCTCGGTCTCAATAAATTCCTCCTTGGTATAGCTCTTAGCAAGTTTCTGCAGGTCGCTGTTCTTGCCCACAAGTGCAACGGTAGCCTTGACATCTCCTGAAAAGGACTGGTATGCAATGCATTCTTCCTTGATATTACCTGCAATAGTTGCATTATCAATTGAAAGATGTGTATCAATCAGTCTGTAAATATTCTTTATTCCATATTTGAAAAGTGCATTGTACTCTGCATCATCTGTCCCTGTAAACAGCGGCACAATGAAATCCGGATTGCCGTCCTTTAATGCCGTCATCTGTTCATCTGTCAGATTTTTATCCTGTTGATAGGACCTGATAGCATCATCCACTTCTTCAAGTGTCATTATCTGCTTCTCAACAAGTGCAGATGTAAAGGTCTGAAACTCGTTCAACTGAAGAGAAAGCAAATATCCCAGCTGTATCTCTGATATATATCCTCTCTCTATCGCCAGATCGCCGAAACGCTTATCCTTCGTCGCCTGAATAGCATTGATTTCTTCTGCCTGAGCCACTGTCAAAAGTTTCTCAGTAACAGCTATTACGCCTAGCTTAGCTCTTCGCGATTCCATTACCTGATATGCGGTATATAGCTGTGCTTTAGTAATAGTCCCCCTGTCGAGGAGGTATTTTCCCATTATTCGGTCAAACATAATACCCTCCGTTCATAAGAAAAGATCTGAAAAAACACAAGCAATTTCTATATAATTATACTACAAATCTTAAATGCAGAATACTAATACTATTCCTCTTCATCATTAGTTTTTGCGGCAATACCCTTACCGCTCATAGCTGACTGAACCGCAGCTTCAGTCTCTGAGAGTTTTTTCTTTGCAGGTTTTTTCGGAGCTGCCTTTCCTGCGGCCTGAGCAGCCATCTGAAGAGCAAGCATACGCTCTCTGGGAATCATGATCTTCTGTCCGCCGGGATTTATGATAATACCAGCCTTATCCCCTACAAACTTAAGCACATCTCCAAATCCGAACACTGCACCATTGTACTCTGAATTCCTGAAAGCCTTGGTGAACTCTATTCCATCTGTGAAAACAGGAAGGTAGTGCTTCTCATCGGCGCTCTTTATTTCAGGGAATTTTATCTTGGTCTCCGCAGTAAATTTATATCTTCCATCCTCAAGAACTTCCACAGGTCCCTCGTGTTGCATGGGCACGATATAATTAGCAGCCTGTGCAGCTGCTGCCATTCTCATTTCCTTGGCAGCAAGTACTTCATTTCTCTTTTCATACTTAACAGGCCATCTGATTTCTCCAAGAAAATCAAGTATTGAAAATACAAGGGTAGGGTTCTTGGGAGATTTATCTCCTCCGTTGCCCCAGTCTCCCGGCGCTGCCACAATCTCATTTCTTTTAAAGTGAGCTCTGTAATATCCGTTGTCCACGATGAAATTCTCTATTCCAAGGTAGTACAGATAGTCAAAGAAGGTTCTTCTCTCACTAGCGGATTCAGCCGCATTGTCTGCTTTGCAGGCACGTACGGCAAGCTTTCTGAACTGCTTGGAGAATACCTTTACAGCCTGTTCAGCATACTCCTGTGATGAATAAATGTTGATATAGCCATGATCGATAAAAGGATATCCCGTTGCCATATCAAAAAGCACATAGAGCATCTTGGCATCACGCACCCTGCCAAGGATCTCGTTGTATACTTTCCTGTGATTTGCTTCGTAATTCGGAAGCGGTGCTATCTTCTGGAATCTCTCCTGTACAGTCAAAAGGAACAAAAGCTCTTGCATGGATAAAAATTTAATAGACTCAGGATCAAGCTCTTCTACATATGCAAGCTCACCGATTTCCTCCTTGCGTGCATCATCAAGGGGATCCTCGAAGACATCCTCTTCTTCCTGACCATCAATCTTTATGGGATTTAGTTTCCCCGGAACAGGCCACCCCTGCTCCTTATGCTTTTCCTTAAGCTCAGCTATCTGCTGCTCTTTTCTCTCAGCTTCCTGCTGTTCCTCCAGAAGTGCAGCCTCCTCAGCTTTCTTTTTGTTACCACCCAAAAAATCCAAAATTCCCATTAAAATATCTCTCCGTTCTAATAACTACTTACTTTCAGGCCTCTATATCAGCCCCGTAAAATTCCTTTGAAAAGTCGATCAGATAATCGACATCCCTTACCCCTGCAGTCTCATAAGGTGAATGCATGGCAAGCTGAGCCATTCCTATGTCCACAGTTCTTACAGCTACCTGCGTTCCGGATATGTTGCCAAGTGTTGATCCGCCTGCTACATCAGAGCGATTGGTAAAGGTCTGATAAGGAACCTTGGCCATATCGCATATCAGCTTGCAGATTGCTCCCGAAGCCGCATCAGTTGTGTATTTCTGGTTAGCATTATACTTTATTACAATGCCCTTGTTCATCTGAGGTCTATTGACCGGATCAGCCTTTTCCACGTAGTTGGGATGAACCGCATGTGCATTGTCAGCTGATATCATGAAGCTCTCTGCAAGAGATACGAGATAATCCTCTCTGCTTTTACCAAAAGCATCATTTATTCTGACAAGGGTATCTTTAAGGAAGGTAGATGCCGCGCCCTGTCTTGTAGTGCTTCCAACCTCCTCATTGTCAAATACTACATGCATGATCACATTCTTTTTGTTATCAGCTGCCATAAAGCCTTCAAATGAGCCGTAGCAGCACTCAAGATCGTCAAGTCGTCCCGATGATACGAACTCATCATCAGCTCCCCATACAGAAGGCTCAACTCTGTTATACAGGAAAAGGTCATGAGATACTATTGAATCCTCCTTAACACCTACTGCCTCTGCAATTATTGACATGAATTTGTCTTTACTGCTGATATCTCCGAATATAGGAAGCATATCCTTTTGAGCATTGAACTTATGTCCGTCATTGGCTTCTCTGTCCATGTGAATTGCAAGTGAGGGAAGCATTACCAGGTCTCTGTCCACATCCACAAGCTTTGACTCAACACCAACTCCCTTTCCCTTGCTCTTAACCATTACTCTTCCTGCAATGGAAAGCGGTCTGTCAAACCAGGGTGCACAGAGCATTCCGCCGTACTTTTCAACATTAAGTGTCACATAAGCACCTACAGACTCAATCTCAGGATTCTCCTTAATCTTGAATGAGGGAGAATCGCTGTGACTTGCTATCATATAAAATCCCTTATAATCCTTTGCAGGAAGCTTAAAGGATATTATTGATGATCCGCTTCTTGTCACAAAGTATTTTCCTCCCTTTTTAAGAGTCCATTTCTCATTTTCATTTAGTTCAGTAAAGCCTCCCGCAAGAAGTCTCTCCCTGAGCTCTGCTACCGCATGAAAAGCGGTAGGACTCTTCTTTATAAAATCTGTTAGTCCTTTTACTGAATTCTTCATTTCTTCACCTTCCATTGTTTCTCATCTCCGGTACGAATCTTATCCTGAAGTCCCTTATAGAACTCTGACATTCGCTCCGTATTAAGCGTTCGTCCCCCTCTGAAAACAGGTCTTTTGAACCTGAAATTTTTAATATTTTTCAGCTGATATCTCTGTCTGAAATCAAGCTTCTCTGCCGCAACAGCCATAGCCTCCTTTGCCCTTACAGGTACAGAAGTCAGTGCTTCCTTTGCCTTCCCGGGTGTGGCGACTGCATTCTTGTACATATCCTCCATACGGCCATCAAACTCTGCCATGGCACCTTCAACCATATCAAGCAGGTGTATCAAACTGGATACTGTAAGAACCAGGTCTGCAGCAAGATATCCCATCAATAAAAGTGCTATTATCTCAGCAGCTATAGGATTTAATCCGCCCATCACTTTTTCCATAAAGGGCAGTGCAAATCTCGTAACTAAAATTCCCGCTATGCCAAAGCCCATGGTAGCGGGAACGCAAACACGTCCATTAATATTGAGCGGCATATCGTAATATTCCCACCAGACAGCATGGAATCTCTTTTCAAGAAAATAGGATGTACCATATTCAAGTACTATACTTCCCAATGCGCATATAGCAAATATCTTCCATATAGGTATTTGACTGTAAGGGATACTTCTAAACATTGGTAAATATCCAAATATGAGCTCACAGGCCACCGTTCCTGTCCCATATATAGGGCATAAAGGTCCGAACAGGAATCCTCTGTTTCTCCAATGTCCTTCTTTAACAGTGCAGTATGTGCACTCATAAATCCAGCCTAAAAAGCTGTAAAGCATAAACTCTATAAATAACTTACTGACAAACATAAACATTCCTCGTTTTGCCGTATTTGCAGATATCTTTAAGGCAGCATTTGTCACACTGGGGTCTTCTGGCAACGCATACTGCCCTGCCGTGCCATACGAATCTGTGACAAAGACTGTTACCTTCCTCAGGCGGAACAATCTTCCAAAGCTGTGCCTCAACTTTGGCAGGATCCTTGGTATTATCTACAAGGCCGATCAGATTGCTGAGTCTGATACAATGAGTATCCGTAACTATGGCCGGCTGTCCGAAAACATCACCCATTACAAGATTGGCACTCTTCCTGCCTACACCCGGAAGCTTCAAGAGTTCTTCCATGGTGCCGGGCACTTTATCATCATACTTCTCGTGAAGTATCTTCATGCAGGCACTTATATCCCTTGCCTTGGATTTGCCAAGGCCGCAGGGGCGAATTATCTCTTCTATTTCAGAGGGATCTGCCTCTGCAAGAGCACTTACCGTCGGGAACTTCGCATATAAAAGCGGAGTAGTCTTATCAACTCTGGCATCAGTACACTGAGCTGCAAGTCTGACACTGACCAACAGCTGCCATGCCTCACTGTAATCCAGCGTACAATCCGCATCAGGATATTCTTTTTTTAATCGTTCTATTACTTCCAATGCCAACTGTTTTTTTGTCATAGCAAACACCAATATATTCTATCGCATATTCTAATTAATCGAAAGTTATTTCTTATCAGAAGCCCAAACAGAAGCCCAAACGTAAAACAAAGCCCGAAAAGCAAAAGCCTCCCGGACTTTATTGTCAATTCTCTGTCTGTTCCAACGCGCTGCTCATAAGCTTCAAAAGCTCAAGTGCACTTCTAAAATGTACTTTCTTTTTCTTTTCAGACCATAGTACCTGTCCCTGCCAGGAGCTATTCTGCCTGAACTTAACATGGACAATAAATGTAGCCTTCTCGCCTCTGTAGGTCTTAAGACTTCTTATAGGCTCTCTCTTCCTGATGGAATTGGGATTATGATAGTCTCTTGATCTGTCCTTCTGTCCAAAGCTTCTGTATGAAGTGGTTCTCTGAGGAAAATCCCAGTTGTCATACAATCTGTCCATCAGCATGACCATCTCATAGCCGCTGTTAAACGGAAGTGAATCTTCCTCATAGGGAGTCCACAATACTCCGTTTATATCCCCGTCAGACGCCTCATTTACGCAGACGCAAATTAAATTTTTACCATAAATACGTGATTCTGTCTCAGTCATTTTTCTTTCTCTTATTTCTTCTCATTGTTATAAGTGTCATAAATGCACAGGCCACCGCAAATACTACTATATGTCTTCCAATATCTGAGTAGTCATCAGTTGATGATCTTCTGGCACCAAGGACGTTTTCATTTATGGGATGGGCTATATCAACCGTAACCTCTCCGCCGTCTCTCCTGGCGCCAAGCACTGTCGCATTCTCAAGTGTCTCTGCCTTAGCCGAGGCTCCTTCGCCACTTCCTTCTGCAGAATCATCTGCAGGCTTCGCACTCTCGGAAGCTTCCGTCTGTGAAGAAGATTCACCTGATTCTGATGAAGTGTTACTACTGTCTTCATCAGGCATTACGTTAATGGCTTTATCTTCCTTTGTCACCTTAAGAATACCCGGAATCTTCTCTATATCATAATTTTCTTCGAGAGTTCCCTCATTAAGCTTATAGGAAAAATAATTATAACTCTCTCCTACTGCCTTCTGCTTACCTGTAAACTCATAGGTTGCGCCCTCACCCTCGGCAAAACCGTCGCCTGAAACCGTAACCTTATGCTTCTTATGTGTTTTGTTGTCAAACTTCTTTGTTAAGCTTGCAGAAGTAAGGATAACCTTTCTCTTTTCTATGATAAGCTTACCGGGGCTGAACTCAAATTTAAACTGGCCGGTAACAACATTTCCTTCAGCGTCCTTTATAACAGGTGACCCCGATATATTTACAGAATACTCCCCGGCGTTCACACCCGAGCCTGTTGCTGATATGCCGGTAACTGTGAAAACTGCATTACCAATTGTAAATGTCAGAACCTGCGAAGGATCACCGTTTCCATTTACCTGAAATTCAGCGTCGCTTCTACCCTCTAAGATAAAGCCACTTATGTTCCTGGTCGTTCCATCATATTTAAATGTATTTTCCAGACCTTCAACTGTAAGAATGTATTTTTGTGACTCAGTTCTGTCAACTACAGACAGAGCTCCAAAAGTGTACTCTACCTCGTAGTTATCAGGATTCGTTCCTTCTATATAGGAACTTATTACAAACTCATTTACATCTGTTCCTATGGCTGTTCTGCTCTTAGTAAAAGAATAATAAGCTCCCTGTCCGGGAATCCAGCCTTCCTCCAAGGCAAGCGGCATACCTGCATTGGTAAGAGGTGTACCGTCATAGGTTTTAACAATGTTCATTGATGATAGCCTTACAGTCTTTTTCAAAATGACACCATCTGCCACGACTGTAATAGTTCCCGGTGTATTAACCTTAGCAAAAGAGCTGTCATAAACAGAAGTTCCTGTAAGGTCAGCTTCAAAGGAATTATTGTTATCATTTGTAGCATCAGTTGCAAGTACTGTCACCTTATTATCAGGAAGCCCTACTATATAAAAAGGCTTCCCATTCGCATCTGTGACAACTGCCGCAGTTATTGCATTGCCGTCAATTGTGATTGCCGTTGTAGTAAGTTCTATCTGAACCGCATGAGAGCTACCGTCATAAACCAACGGATTTATAGGAGTTCCGGTAGCAGTCAGGGATTCTACCGATGAAGCCTCCTCATTTTTCTCAGAAAACGAAGCTTCCCCATCGTCTTTTTCGCTGATATCCTGTGCGTCCTCTTTATCTGCAGAATTTGCAAAATTATCCTGCTCAGGCAGTTGAGCTGAATCATCCGTGATACCGGATAGATCACCCCCGAAATTCTGACTTTCCTCCGCCGTATAGGCAGAATCACCGCCACTTACTTCACTCTCAGCCAGCACCTGAAAACCATCCGCCAAGCTAAAAGCGATCGTTGCCGCCATAATGCCCAAAGTCACCGACTTCTTACTGTATCTTAGTAAATTCCCCTTCAAAACATAACCCTCATTAAGAATAAACCTAAATCATTGCCCTTGTATTATACAAAATTTTAAATATTTTTACCATCAAAAACAAAGGATATCAGTCCTTTTCAAGACTCTCTTTTTCCTTTTCTTTCTCTATTTCCTTCTCCCTGGCCTCAGTTGCCATCTTTTCCGTAAGCTTCACGCTGTCATCCCAGGATTTGTAGCGTTCATCGCCTCTTCTGTCAATGATATCATCTTCAAATCTGCTCTTTAGATTATCAGCAAGAAAAGCCGTAAATTTGATGCTGCCCTCATAGTTAAGATGCGAATAATCATTAAAATCTTTGGCAAAATCGAGTCCTATCTCATCATAGGTTTCATTCATATTGCAGTACTCTATTCCCTTTTCCTCAGCAATCTGCCTGACCTTGTTAAAGGTAAGAAAATCATGATTTTCTGCTATATAAGGAGCCACTATAAAAAAGAGCTTAACATTATTCTCATTTGCAAGGTCGATTATCTTATTCAGATATTTCTCTGACTTAGGAGTAAGGTCAGCGCTGATGCCCTGGCTGTACACAGGTCGTGTCTGTTCTCTTACAGCACAGTAAGGTGTGTATCCCTTAAAAGCCGCAAGATCTTCTCTCCCAAAGAGGGTATCAAAATCCTCCTCTGTGAGATTTTCGTATCTGTTATGATAAGTAAAAAAGTCCGGGAAATAATCATCCCATCTCGTAAACTCGCAGCTTGTTGTAAGAAGTCTTACTTTATTTATCGAAAATTTTAATCCCTGCAGATTTTCATAAAGAAAATCATATTGATAATCATCCTTAAAACGTGCAGGAGCATAGAAGTCCAAAACAGCAACCTTGGGCTTTTGGGTCTTAAGCGCCTCCCTGAAATAATAGTAGGTCTGCCACAGGGTCTGCTCAGCAGCACTGTAATCGTAAGCGGCAATCCCATAGTCCTCCCACAAAAGCGCAGTGTTAACGTCGCAGTGTATGTGGCTTGATCCAAGCATCAGAACATCTATGGAATTCTTGGGCTGGGCATAGAAGCTCCTCGCCTGATCAATTCCGTGTATTGATTTTTCAGACAAAAGCCTGTCCAGACATATTAAAGTAATTATAAAAGCCAAGACAAAGCCTAAATAGGTCAGTATTTTTTTCATATATCCCCTTTGTAAATAAAACTTATATCAGAAGTCCATGTACATAAATCCAATAACCTGTTCTGACGGTCCGTACACTCCGTAAACCAGAAGAAGTACCAGCAAAATAAAGAAAACCGTAAGCCTTGCAGGAAGTGCCATCTCCATTAAAAGCTCCGGAAAGTCTTTTTTCTTAACAGAGGATGTCACATCCATTACTACCAATACCAGAATGCCAATTATCATAATCCACAGCTGATAACTGCTCATCTCAAGAAACTCCATCTCCTCGGCAAATGTCATGCTGATTCCGCTTCCCAAAAACATGTTTCTAATATATCTTATACCTCTGCTAAGACTGTCAGAACCAAACAGTATCCATGCAACAGAGACGCTTATAAATACCAGAATCCGTCTTACTATCTGCATGATCTTCACGTCAAAAACATGCAGTTTTTCAAGAATGTTATCCACTACGGAAAGTGCACCGTGCATAAGTCCCCATGCCACAAAGTTAAGCCCGTTTCCATGCCACAGACCGCAGACCAAAAATACGATCACTGTATTCAGTTGTTTTCTGAATGCGCCTTTTCTGTTTCCTCCAAGCGGAATATAAATATAGTCTTTTAACCAGTTGCTGAGCGAAATGTGCCATCTTCTCCAAAAATCCGACATACTCTTTGCAGTGTAAGGCGCTTTGAAATTCTGAGTGAGCTTAATTCCAAACAGAAGTGCAATACCTATAGCTATGGAAGAATAACCGGCAAAATCCGTATATATCTGAAGTGTATACATAAGACTCCCCGCAAGAAGTGCTTTTGCTGAATGAAAATCCGGATTCTCCAAAAGTACCGCTGTATACTGGGCAAATCTGTTAGCAAGCACAAGCTTTAGACAAAAACCATAAAGAATATATGCAAAGCTTCTGTTTAAGTTTTCTTCATTGAAAAACTTAAATGATCTAACAGTCTCCTTTTGAGAAAAGAAGTTTTCAGCTCTCTCTATAGGTCCGCTTATGAACTTCGCATAAAAGGACTGATATAACAAAAAGTCAAAAAAGGATGGAAAATGCTCCGCCTTTCCCTTATTAACATCTACAAGAAAACTGATTGATTGGAAAATATAATACGAAAAGCCGATAGGAAGGATTGCCCATGACAAAAATGAAGGCAGATGATCTCTGCTCCTCAAGACTTCTCCAAGCTTCAAAATCGTAAGTGATGAAACACATACAAGGACACCCAGAATACACAGAGCCCTCGAGATTACCGGTCTTTTGGGATTTAATATGCGAATCAAATATCCCGTAACATAGGAAAATACCGCTACCACCAACATTATAACAAATGCCAGTCTGCTAAGTAATAAGATGTATCCAAAGCTTGCACAGGTAAGCACAAACACTCTGTATTTAGGTGCGGATATATAAAACGCAATCAATGTTGCCACAAGAAAAATCAAAGTAGTAACTTCAAATGTCATGCAAGACTCCCCAAATTTGTATGATTACAGCTCCTCATCTATTTCTATCGTAAGCGGCAGATATATCTGCCGCTTATAATAATTCAAATGCATTTAAACTGCGAATTAAATTATAGCATACGTTCAATATCTGTTTCCACAGTTCCATTTTTCATAAATGGGGCAAAGTGGATCAGATAATCATTTTAGCATTTTTTAATGATTTTTTTATCGTCATTTCACCCATACTATTTCATAATATCTTATAGATACAATTCCAAAATAGAGTTATGTCTAATACCAGGTTTGGAAAGGGATAATATGAAAAAGAGAACAATCAGTGCCTTAATAGCAGTTACCATTTGCACCTCATCCATAATAAGCTGTAAACCTGTAGCCGCCGAAGAAACTCCGGACTATTCCGAATCTTATGACGAACAGGTATCTCAGGAAACAGATGATAATACAGATGCATCCGAAGAAGCACAGCAGGAAGAGCCGGCCTATAAAACTGCCAATGAATACTCCTCTGAATACCCCTTATATGTTTTCGACGTTTCTTCTGAAGAAGTTATCGAGCTTTCCTTTTTTGACAAATCACATTCAGTTCCATATATTTCAATGGAAGAAACTGCGAGATTACTGAATCTTGTAGGCGATTACAGCGGCTTTCCTTCCTCATACGGCGTTGAATACTCAGAAAGCGGCAATACCGCCACTCTTACACGAGAAACCGGCTATACCATGACTGCCAATTCTGAAAACGATACCATAACTTTTCTTGATTATGATGCTTTTATGCTTAATCCCGGTTCAGTAAGACTCATAGATATGATACAGATTCCGGATGAAAATAATGAGGAATCAGTTGATAACCTTTTTTTACATTCCGACCACTCCTATCAAAGATATGGCGACGAGATTACTCTTCCTCTTGGGGGATATGATATAGACATCATCAAAACTGATAATGGATTATTTATTCCTCTTGCTACCGTAAGTGATTTTCTGTTTGCAGACAGATACTTTAATCTTCTTTTTAACGGCGAATCTGCAATACTGTTAGAATACGATTCTTTGATAAATGAAAATGGCGAATTAACTGATATCGGTAATCTTTATTACAGTGTACCCACGGGAGAAATTCCCAAAGAGCTTTCGACCTTTTCCTATAACGAGCTCTGCCTCATGCTTGATAATATGTATGGGCTTACTGCATTGCATGGTATACGTGATTTTGACTCGTTTTTTGAAAATACGGGATTAAAAGATTCTCTGCTAAGTACCGATCCCATTGCAATAGACAATGCAATCCTTGAATTAGTTAATACTCATCTGGATGATCTCCACAGCGATTTTTTAGGTTACTCCTGCTACAGTGATGTAGGTGATGACTTCGATATACAAAAAGGAAGTTCCTCCAAAGCATTCGATAATTATATGGAACTTCTCTATTATACACGCAGTAAATATTATGATGAAGCGCCTCCCTCTTATGAAGAAATAGGCAACACAGCCTACATAACATTTGATGATTTCACTGTTATGGAAGAAGATTATTACAGCTATCCTCCGACCGAGGATGTAACCGATACGATCGGCATCATGCTATATTCTTTTAAGCAGATCACAAGGCCCGGAAGTCCCGTAAAAAATGTAGTGCTTGATATGTCTCTTAATACCGGAGGTTCTGTTCAATCAGCAGCCTTCGTGATAGGAATGTTTCTTGAGGAGGGTTCATTTTCCATTAAAAATGTTTTAACTGATGCGCTTACATCTGATTATTATTACGTAGATTCCAATCTTGATCACATTTTTGATGAAAAAGATTCGCTGGAAAAATATAACCTCTACTGCCTTGAATCTCCCATAAGCTTTTCAGCAGGTAATCTTGTCCCCAGCGTATTTAAGAACAGTCACAAGGTCACTATCCTTGGCCAGACTTCAGGCGGCGGAACCTGCAGCGTTCTCCCTATGACAAGCGCAAGTGGAACAATATTCCAGCTCTCAGGCCATTATCAGCTGTCATTTGTAAAAAACGGAAGCTTCTATGACATAGACCGCGGAGCCGAACCTGATTACCCCATTGCAAATTTAGACAATTTTTATGACAGACGAAAACTGACTGATTACATCAATAGTCTGTATTAATTTCATAGAATAACGCCCAGCCCCAAGGGGTGCATTTGAAAATGCTTGCAAACATAAAGAAGGAGCTTTCACTTTAGATGTTTAAATCATCTAATGTGAAAGCCCCTTTCCTAATATTTATCTTATAAATTTATGCCTGCACAATTTCTATCATGAAATTCTTACTGCACAGATGTATCCACTCTTTGAGCTGCCATAGCCTGCTTTAAAGTAGCCGATTTCTCCTTCACTTAAGCGGTTATAGGTTGAATCTCCTATCTGTCCGGCTCTAAGACCTGCCAGGCCAACATATACATTTTTCTTACCGTCCTTAACATACGCTCTGAAAGTATACTCTGCATGGCTTCTGACCTTAAGGCTATATGTTGTTCTCCCGCGCTTTCCCTTGTAAGTAATGGTACCTGAGCTGTTCTCTCTATCGAGGGTATATTTTCTCATTCTTATGCCTCTCTCATACTCTCCGCCATTTCGAGCAATAATCACAGGATAGAAGTCACGCATACTACGTGTACGCCATCTGTTCATATCCAGAACAGTATTAACTACATCCTCCCTCGAAAATGCAGGTCTGTTTATGACAATCCTGACATCAAAAACGTCGTAACCATCATCAACATCCTTTATCTTGCGTGTCGTGATGGAATACCATGACTTTTTCCAGCCCTCACCGCGTGCATAAACAGCCTTTATATAGCCTGAGCTCGATATGGTAACAGGACTGGCTTTTTTAGCTGCCACGCTATTAATCGGGTTTGAGCTGATAGCAATTACAGCCGCAAGTACAAGTGACAATAGTGCTTTAATACTTCTCTTCATAAAAAGAACCTCCTTTAAATGCATGGCATTATTACGCAAAATGCGTAGTATCCTGCTACCATTATGAATTATCAATATAAAACTGTAATAAATTTGGAATTAATAAATGATTAAATTTCTTTAGTTAACGACTTAATGAAGCTCAGAACAGGAATCTAAATCGAGTAGGCTGACTCCTACTCGATTTCGCACACGAACATTCCGCACTTCGTGCTCCATGTTCTTACAACCGGCAAATGAATTTGTATGCAAGCATCCATTCGCTTGCCGGTCTTGTGCAACAAATACAAAAAACCTCAAAACCGATTATTAACCGACTTTGAGGTTTCTTTACTTTCGAGCTGGCAACGGGAATCGGATAATAGCCAGTTACGAAAACCCGCATGGAAAGGAGGGCGCTAATCGTCTAGGAGACGATTGCTCAGCGCCGACCGAAGCGGAGCGTAGAATTTCGGTGCTCTCTTTTATAAAAAAGACCACTTTACAGACCACTTCCAAACTAACTATCTCTCAAATCTTAGCAAGTTCTTTATTTAGACTCCTTACCTCTGAAATGTACTTTTTTATGTTTTCAGAAGTAATACTATTTCCTATAGCATTCCCAGACTCTCGTATATCTTTACCAACCTCGACCAAACTGGCCTGTGGGCTATCATGTAATGCACTGACATCTCCATCAACCATCAGCTGGTATGTGCGAGTATTCGTTATAATATCATAGCAATCAGAATAAGAGTAATCGGTAATTGCCATCATTATATCTATCATAATACTGAGTTTTTCCATAATTGCATTTTCTCTTTCTGTGAACTTGCCCATTCTCTTACTCTCCTTTCACTATTTTTGTATACTTTATTTCCCTTGAGTTAGGAATACGTTTTGTAAACATAATCCTGTGTATTTTCAATGAATCCAATAATTCTTGTTTCTTAATACAAAACTGATTTCTGTGATCAAACAATCTCAAATTTGCTCTGACAGTTGCGGCATCTGCTATTCCCATTACATAATCATTCGTATATTTGATTATCCTGCTGCTGTCATGATCCAGCATATAACCATAAATCGCATCGTATTTACATAGATCCGGTATTGTATCTTCTAATCCTACTCTGCAAAGACAAAAAGTTTCAATGAATTCATCAGAATATGTTGTATATCTTTTGATATTCATCAAACTTGGATTTATTGATATTTCATAAACAGCTCCTGAACCGACATTTCCTTTTAAAGACCACTGTTTAGCCTGTTCTTCATCAGTAGTGAAATATATTCCCTTCCCGAAATCAAGCTCATTTCTAGAATAATCTATATTAAACTTCGTTATATTCTGACACGGCGAGCCATGATATAGTTTTATCATTGAATTCTTAGATGTATCAATGAATTGCATCGTCGATTAACTCCTTTAAAATCTTATATTGACTACTTGTAGATGCATTATTATTTATATTATATAATTCAGCATATTTGCTCTCTATACCTGCATCCCTAAATATCTTAACCAGACTATCGACAGATACTTCATTTTTTTCAGAAACATATTTTATCAGCTCAGTATATGCCTCTGCATAAGACATAGCCCTAGCATTTAGATTTGTTTTCTGCCCTGCCATTGAACCACTTCTCCTTTTGCATTCTTCTAGTCTCTAACTATCTATAATTATTATATCGTATTTCATGTTTTATTGCTCCAAACATTTTCCCATAGAAAAACCAAAAAGACTATCTCAATGCAAAACATATAATTTCTTTATTGCAACAGTAAACACAACTCTATCAATTACTATCTTATAGGCGGTTTCGTCAGTAGAATTAACTTTATTTTCAATTGCAAGGTTAATTCCTAACCCTTTATAATTTTGATAAACTGATAAATACCATCCTCAGATATTTCCATGTCTTCATTTGTCTTGGTGACTATAACATCATCGCCCTGCTTATACGTCAGGAACACCTGCGCTTCTCTTAAGTCTCTGTTCACGCTAAAAACGTGAATCGGTGTGCTTCCTCTTCTCATTGTTTATCTCCGTTTTTGCCAATAAAAAGCACCTACAGTTATTTGCTGTAAGTGCTTATTCTTTAACTATTTCAAATGCTTCAGGGGGATATGCATATTCCCCATCCTCCATTTCATCCACAATGCCAAACCAGTTCTTTTTCAAAACTCTAGCCTCATAGATTTTACCTGTACGTAATTTTACAGGATCGTCCTCTCCGATATATTTCACTTTGACTATATCATTAATCTTCATAGAACCAATTACCACCTTGATCAGGTTTTACTTTATAATCAACATTGCCAGTCTTTGGATGTCTATACCAATGTAGGTCAGCTCTATAACTGTCCTCATTGTAATCAACATAACCCATTCCTTTTAATTTCTGCCATTCGTATGGTGAATCAGCAGTTTCAGGGTATTTATAAGCCAGCACATCAACCTTCTCGATTTGTCTTTCCCTGCCTTTGCCAGCTATAATCTGAACATTCTCTATATGTGTATGCGGTGTAAGTCTTGATTTTGTACCATCAGGCAAATCGACAATTGTATCTTTATGCTTTGCTCCAGCACTTCCCGGAACAAGTATGTCCTTCTCATATTCAATGTTACTAGTACCCACATCATTAGTCAATTGGTTTGGTCTTTCATTTTTCTTTTCAATTGCTAATATTGACCTATTATTAATGTTTTTTCTGGCATATGCTTCTCTTTTCTGAGCATTTATCCTGTCCTTATTTTCTTGGTACTTTATCCTGCGTAATGAATTTATCTTATCTTTAGGACTTGTCCCATCAGCACTGTTATACATTTCCAGGTATTTATCTGGATCATAGCCACCGACCTTGCTATTTTTATCATGACGTACTGCAAAAGTGCAATCACAATGGGCGTGTATATGCTCAGCGTGCGTATTTAAAAGGCTGGCCGTGGCTCTTTGCCATCCTCTGGAAGCAAGTGTGATACAAAATGCGCATGTATCTCCAACAGGCACCCAAGCAAATTCTGCTCCGTCCCTTGCAGCATTATGGAGCATGGTGTCAGCTGATGCCTGCTTGCTGAGTCTGTATAATACTGAGTTTAGCAATTGTCCTGTTGGTGACTGCTTCAGGGAGCCGTTTACGGCTTTTGCAACTTCATCCATATCCGTCCACGCTGACATTGTTTGGAACGGTTCAGAATGGATATATAAGCCATTTACCAAAAATGGAGAATCTGGGACAGTAGGACTTCCTAAATTTGTTATAGATTCACTCCCTGTTACAGATGGTTATATATTTAAACCCAATCCCACAATAATCTCACACAGATATGACAGGTTGCGAAAAAAAGTCGGGCTCTAGTATAATTTCCACTCACTGAGACACTTCGCAGCGTCATTTAGAAGTGATATAGGGATTCCGTCAAAGTATATTGAGGAAGTTGGAAGATGGAAAAGCTCATCAGTCATGAAAAAAGTATATGACAACACTTTGGACTCTTCCAGAAAGAAATACACTCACTTGTCGAATAAATATCTTGAGGATAATTTTAAGCCGTCTCAGGAAGCATAATTTCGTGTCAACTTTTATAGTTAAATAATGATTTTTCAGCGTTAAAAAGTGATTTTAAATATCATTTATTAACGCTAAAAAAGCCAGTAAACAAGCGACTTTAAACTACTTTTCGCTCATCTACTGGCTTTTATCAATTCGAGCTGGCAACGGGAATCGGACCCGTGACCTCCGCACTACCAATGCGACGCACTACCGACTGTGCTATGCCAGCAATCCGTGACCTTGTGTCAGTCACAAATGCTATTGTAACAAGGTCAAAGTGCCTTGTCAACACCATTTTCGTGCCTATAAGTCTATTTATGCAGGCAAGCTGTCCGTGCTGTATTGTGCAGATACCTGATGACCTCCACAGGATTCCTGCCTATTGCAGTTTCTCCTGTCACCATAACAGAGGATGCCCCATCAAGGACAGCATTGTAGATGTCGCTGACCTCTGCTCGTGTGGGGACTTCGCTTTTTTCCATGGACGCAAGCATCTGTGTTACAACCATGAATGGTTTTCCATATTCGTTACATATATTCGAAATTTTCTTTTGCACATATGGCAGCTCCCACAGCGGCATACTGTTTCCTAAGTCTCCGCGGGCTATGATCATCTCATCAGCCAGGTCCATGAATGATTCAAGATTATCCACGCCTTCCAGGTTTTCTATCTTTGCATATATCCTTATATTCTTCAGCCCCTGCTCATCAAGGGCTCTCCTTACAAAAAGAAGGTCCTCTCTGCTTCTTACAAATGGCTGCATGATTCCTGTGATTCCAAGTTCATCAGCAAGTGTTAGATTTTCAATATCATCACTCGTCATAGCTTCAAGGCATATATTTTTGTTCTTAACAAGTATGCTCTTTCTCTGAATAAGCATGCCTCCTCGAAGTATCTTCAAAGTAGCATTCCCACCGTTTGTGTGCGTAACTACTCCAAGTATTTTGCCATCATCCAAAAGGACTTCGTCGCCTTCTTCTGCCTCTTCAATCACTTCGTCGCATACAGGGATTCCACCTTCTCCGAGAATTGTCTCCGCTCCCTCTTGCAGATGGATTTCTTCTTTGAATCTTCCTATCCGCAACTCAGGTCCCTGCATATCTATCAGGATTTTTGGAATTATCCCATTTGCTTTTGCAGCGTTATGAATTTTATCTATACTGTCTATACAGTCTTTCAGCATTACATGGGAGAGATTTATCCTTATTCCCGTCATCCCTGACCCAAACATTTCTCTTAAAATTGTCTCATCGTCGCAGGCAGGTCCCAAAGTTCCAAAAACATCAATCATAGATCAGCGCTCCTAAAACCGGTCAAGCATAAGATTGTAGAAAAAAACTTAATGCTCAGCCAAACTTCAAAATATCTTATAAAAGACATTATACAATACCATCAAAAGTTCTTGCCATTCACCAAAAACAGCACGCGCTCAAACAGTTAAGCATTTATGATATTTTCATAAAATATAAGTCATAATTGTGGTTTTATAACAGCCTTAAATATATGATGATATTAGAAGCAAATTTTGACAATTTATCAAGTCAAATCAATATAAAAACAGGACACTGGCAAAGAGACATGTTAAAACAGGTAAGAATCTGCCTTATAACAATTATCATATTATCTCTTCTTCTCTCCGGCTGTGAGCCCAGTCCACAGGCGAAGAAAAATGATGCGCCCAAAGCAGAAGAAATTACGGTTACAGACAATCATTCAGATGATGGCAGGACCGTAATTGGAATTTCCATGCCCGACGAGCTTTTAGAGCGCTGGAACAGAGACGGTGCCTTTCTTAAAGAACAGTTTGAGAAAAACGACTGCGAAGTTATCCTTAGCTTTGCCAACAATCTGATAGACACACAGATCAATGACATCAGAAAAATGATAACTAACGGAGCAGATATTCTGGTAATAGCTGCTGTTGACGGTGCTGCTCTCTCCAAGGTTTTATCCGAAGCCAGATCCTCCAATGTCAGGATTATAGCCTACGACAGACTTATTATGGAAACAGATGCCGTGGATTATTATGTTTCCTTTGACAACTACGAGGTTGGTGTTCTTCAGGCCAATTACATAATCGGCGCTCTTCTCATGGTTAATTCCGACAGAACTTTCAATATTGAGTTTATTTCCGGGGATCCTGTAGACAATAATGCCAGATATTTTTACAAAGGCGCAATGGATACTCTTGATCCTTTCCTTGAAATGAATAAGATCAAGATTTTATCCTCACAGTCGGGGTTCTATGAGACCTCTACTGCTCAATGGTCTACTGATATCGCCCAGCAGCGACTTCAGATCATATTAAATTCTTACTATCCTGAGGGAACAAGATTAGATGCGGTGCTGTGTGCCAATGATTCAACTGCACTTGGTGCTTCAAGAGCAATTGAGGCAGATTATAAAGGTACGAACCACGTTGTCCTCACAGGACAGGACGCCGATATCGCAAACATATATAACATAATAAATGGAACGCAGGATATGACAGTTTTCAAAGCTCTCGACCAGGAGGCAGTATTAACTGTCGCCCTTTGTCTCTCCATACTATCCGGTAACACACCTGACGAAAAACTAATAGCAGATTCCGATTTTAACTTTAAATGCACCTTCAACACAAAGGATTATGACAATGGTGAAAAAATAGTTCCATCCTATCTCTTAAAACCAAAGTCTATAAATTACCAGAATCTTGAAAAGGAGCTGTTTGTCACAGGTTATTATCGCAGAAACAGCTCAGGCCTTATCTATGCTACTAAATAAGGTATATCCGTTCCTTCCATTTTCTTTTGTTGCATAAAGTGCACTGTCAGCACACTCCATGAGGTTGCTTGGAATATCAAAATCCGCAGGATAAGTCGCGCATCCTATGCTGACGGTTATTGTAATATCTCCAACTGATGTCTTAAACGGCGACTTGGTGCTGCTTATAATCGCCTCACAGATTTGCCTTCCCGCATCAGGCTCAGTGGAAGTGAAGAATCCACAAAATTCATCTCCTCCAAGCCTTGCAAAGGTCACTTCTTTTCCTGACAGTTGTTTTAGTCTCTCTCCCACTCCGACAATAATCTCATCTCCGACTCCATGCCCATAAGTGTCATTGATATTTTTAAAATGATCGACATCAAGCATAATAAGGCCATAGGGTGAAAGTGATGAAATGGCCTGATTGATGTCCTCCATAAGCTTTTTTCTGTTTGGCATCTGAGTAAGGAAATCAGTTCTTATTATCTTCTTTCTCCTTGAATTTGTAGCATTCAAAATAAAAATTATCACAGCCATAAGGAGCAGAATTATGAGACTGAGATTGCTGATAAGCTTGTTTTCACGGTAAAACTTGGCAAGATTCTCATGTTCATTTAAGACAACCGAACCCTTGGGAAGCTGTGAATAGACTATTCCATACTTATCCATGGCCTCCTGATCAAAATAAGGTGTTGAAACACTCGAAGACATAAGTGGTATGTCATCTGCGGACTCTCCCATAAGTATCCTTCCCGACAACTCACCGGCAATCCTTCCTGCTTCATAATATGAATAGGAAATACCACCGAAGACTCCGTGTCCCACATCTGTAGAAGTCAGTCTGAAAATCGGTATATCTTTGGCATATGTGGATAAAAAATCTGATGCATGCTTTAGAGAGTATGCCTTTTTCTCACCGTCCACCGAAAAATCCAAAAATAGAATGATGTCATCTTTTCCAAGGCTCTCCAGAACCTCCTGCAATCCGTCTGCAGTATAATATGACGTATTTATGACAGTGCTTCGTATATCCGGATGATTGTCCTTAAACTTCATAAACTCGACAAAATCACCCTGACCTGCTACTGAAGAATCCACAATAATATTCAGGTGCTTCCTTCCCGGAAACAGCTGCTTCATAAGAGCATAGTTACTCTCAAAGTCAGGAGATTCAGCTATACCTGTCGAGTTTTTCATAGCTGAAGCCGTAACAGCTTCAGTCATATTATTAACTCCCATAAACACCAACGGAACATCCGGAAAGAGCTCTGCCCTGTTGTTTATCGCGTATCTAAGCGCCGTGTCATCAGCAACAACAATAAGGTCATAGCTTCTCACTGAAAAAATCTTGTATCTTACAAATTTATCAAAATTCTGTAAGTCAAGACCGCCATAATATTTATCCGAGTCCATGAATTCGTAGCTGATATCTACATTGACACCGCCAAGTCCCTCCTCAAACCCTGCGAGCTGATCTGGAACCGCGGCGTTGGAAAATCCGTAAGAAGAAATAAAAAGAATGCGAAATTGCCGCTCTAAAGCAACCTCTGCACCCACTTTAAGGGCAGAGGCAAAAAACAGACATACCGCAAAATATGCAATTATGATGCAATTCCGCAAAGTTTTCATAATACAATTTTATAACATTTATTTCGCAGTAATAATAATCTTTATATAAAGTAAAATAAAAATATGATTAATCACATAAGCTCTGTCATGATATATCTGTATATCTCGGAGTTTTTCTCCTTCCAGCTGTCGCACATTGAAATTGCTGCTTCCTCTGTCCACGCAGGAATTGAGATATCTATCAGAGAGCTTCCTGCCTCAGTAGCCGAGAGATACACCGTGTACTCATTCTCCCCGGTCTTTTTATAAAAGGCCCCGATTGCTGTCTCATCTCTCATCTTGAGTCCGTTCTCTTTGAAAAACTCATCAATCTCCTCCTTGATGGAAGGGTTGATACGGTTTCCGAAAAAGTCGAGAGTCTCAGAACCGGCATCAGTCATCTCAAGGTATGTTCTGTTGCCCTCACTTTTTTCAGTTATAAGCTCTGAATCTGCAAGCTCGCTGAAAACTTCCTGTAGAGTAAGAAAATTTGTATATTCTTTTTCCAAAATAAAATCGTAAATCTGTGCCTTACTAAGACGCCCTTCTGACCTTCTAAGCATGTAAAGCACTATCATCTTGTATAAAGTCAGATATTGTGAACTCATAGAACCTCTTTCTCAAAAATAATTAATATAAGCAGCATAGACTCACCACCCAGTACTATGCTCAATTCATGATCTTAAAAATTCACCCCTACAATAGCTCTTGCAAAAGAAATATACTCCTCCCGCTTGTCGGTGTCCATATATTTAAACACCTCATATGAATATTTATGACCGCCGCCTGAAGTGCAAAGTCCCATTGCCAGCCCGTCGTGAGCGATTTCCTCCGGTGCATCCGTCTGTCTGGAGAACATTATTGCATGTAAATCGCTGTTTGCCGCAACCTTGCTATACGCATATGCAATTGCTGCCGCCTGAAGAGTATCTCCCTTTGTAGAAGTATACCCTACCTCACTTAATATGATGGATCTGACGCTTCCATTGTAAAGCATCGCCTCACTGTTCATATAATTTGTGAGAACATTTATATTTTTCATGGTAATAAAGGATGTGTCCGCAGAATCAGTCACAAGCTTGTGACCGTTCCAGAAATCCACATCATAAAGCGGCACAGTATAGGGATGCTGCGCAAGTCCCCAACCAATATCACCGTAGCTCCTGAGAGAAGCAGCAAAGGTGTCGAGCATATCCCTTCCATCGTAGTCCGGATTGCTCTTCATATTTCTGTCCCACTGCTGGTCCAGAGATATGTAGACATGTGCTCCGGCATTGGTACTTTTGATCGCATTATAGAACACTCTGAATGCTCTGGCGTAAGCAGCGGTATAAGTGGCAAGATCAGTCTGTGCCATATAATTCCATTCTTTTCTGGCATTGACCTCGTTGCCGATGATCCACATTGCGACACTGCCATGCCCTGAGCCTGAATATCTGCCGGCAAGGAATGAACCTATAGCCGCTATGGCATTAACTCCGCTCTCATCCGAGGCATTGAACATATAATATGGTGCAGTTGAACCTCCTCTGGCATTGGGATGTGTTACCTCAGGAAAAGTTGAAGGTGACACATCATTGAGGATTATCGCAGCTATATCAACACCCTTTGAATTCAGGTTGGTGAAAAGATAATCATATTCCTGAAGTATTCTTCCATTAAAATAATAGGTCACACCATTGTAGGTATAAGCTACAGAGCCCTCAGCACCGGATGCAAGAAGCCTGTTCAGCGGAATATTATAAGTCGCATAGTTTACCCCAAGATCTCCCACTTCATTAAGCCTTGAAGGGTCAACCAAAAGCCCCTTCTTGGAGCTCTGCTGCATTCCACTGTAGTTATAGGACGCAACAGCCTCAGGATTGGTGATATAGCTTGCGTGTGAAACCGTTTTGTATTCATCATTCTTTTTAACCGCTACTATGAATTTCCTATAGAGCCTTGATCCTGCTTCACCCTTGTGCAGCCCGGCACTAAGATCTATTTCTGTATCTTTATAGGTCTTTGCTATAGGCTCAGCCTCAGTATTAAAATCATCCTCATAGGTAGCTGCATCAAAAAGATAATAATATTTATCGTCTGAAGTCGGAAGAGCTTCAGCCTTGGCTTTAACCTCCACCGATCCATTTTCACCAATAACGCAGCTGTCGATGCTCACATACTCTGCAAGCTGATCGTCCGGAATGTCCACAGTAGGCGGTCTCTCATCAAGAGCTCTCTTAACCCTGTCTCCTGAATCGGTTATGGCCTTTAGTGCATCTTCATCAAGGTAGCTCTTCTCTTTGTCCTTAGGTGTTTTATCTTCATTTGAAGCAATCTGTTCCTCTTCTGCCGGAGCCCCTGTCTGCTTTTTCTGAAATACACCTGACACACAGGCTATGGCGACGGCAAAAGCAATCAGCACAACTATACTGCAGATAATGCTGATTCTCTTAATTGTTTTTGGTGATATATGTTTTATAGATTCAAAAAATTCTCTGATTATTTCCGGTAAAGACTTTATTGTTCTTCCTCCTGCTTGTTATTACCTGAACTGTTACGGGCCTGCTCCTTAAGAAACCTCATGTGTTCCTTGATCTTAACTTCATAGCCGTTTCCTGAAGGGCTATAAAATTCCTTCCCGTTAAGTTCATAAGGCAGATACTGTTGCTCCACATAATTATTTGGATAATCATGGGCATATTTGTAGCCGATTCCATGCCCCAGTTTGGCTGCAGACTTATAATGTGCATCCTGCAGATGAGTCGGAATCGGTAGATTTCCTGTATTTTTTACTGTTTCCATAGCGTTAAAGATTGCCTCCACCGCTGCGTTACTTTTTGGTGCGGTTGCAATATAGCTTGCCGCCTGAGAGAGATTGATCTGGCATTCAGGCATTCCTATCCTCTCTGTAGCAAGGAAAGCAGCTACAGCCACCTGAAGTGCCTGCGGATCAGCATTTCCCACATCCTCAGAAGCACAGATGACCATTCTCCTGGCGATGAACTTGGGATCCTCTCCCGCATTAAGCATCCTTGCAAGGTAGTAAACTGCGGCATCAGGGTCAGAGCCTCTCATACTTTTTATAAATGCAGAAATCGTGTCATAGTGGTTGTCACCATCCTTATCATATCTGGCAACACGTTTCTGTATACATTCCTCTGCAACTTCTCTGGTGATATGAATCTTGCCGTCTTCACTTCTGTCAGTAGTCATGACTCCAAGTTCGATGGCATTGAGGGCATGTCTTGCATCACCCCCTGCAATATCAGCCAGAAACTCCTCGGCATCGGGCTCCAAAACCGCATCATAGGAGCCCATTCCGTTTACGGTGTCTGTAATAGCCCTTCTCATCAGGACCTTCACATCATCAATTGAAAGCGGCTTCAACTCAAAGATAACAGATCTTGAAATAAGAGCCCCGTTCACCTCAAAATAAGGGTTCTCAGTAGTGGCACCGATAAGAATAACCGTGCCATCCTCAACAAACGGAAGCAGATAATCCTGCTGCCCCTTGTTAAACCTGTGTATCTCATCAATGAAAAGGATGGTCTTTCTGCCATATCCACCAAGATTCTGCTTCGCCTTGGATACCACTTCCTCCATATCCTTTTTACCTGCAACCGTAGCATTAAGCTGCGTAAAATCAGCCTTAGTGGTATTGGCGATGACCTTAGCCAGAGTTGTCTTACCTGTTCCCGGCGGTCCATATAATATTATCGAGCTGATCTTATCAGCCTTTATGGCACGATAAAGGAGCTTGTCCTTCCCAATAATGTGCTGCTGTCCCACAACCTCATCAAGAGTTTTGGGACGCATCCTTGCGGCAAGGGGCGACTCACTTTTCATGCTTTTTTCACGCGCATACTCAAATAAATCCATAGTGCATATATAATACAATATTTGAATGAATTATTCCAATTACCTCATCACTTTTTAATTGATTTTTAAGGTTTTATTTTACATTAAAATAACCGGTTACTTTTTTTACTTGATTTTTTTCTTTTTTGCTTTACAGTAGAATAAGAGCAAAAAATTATTTTCTATTTGGAGGACAATATGTTATATGGAGCACTAGAAGCAGGCGGAACAAAAATGGTCTGCGCAATCGGTAATGAAAATGGTGAGATTCTGGAGCAGGTAAAGTTCCCTACGGAAACTCCTGAAACCACAATGCCACAGATTTTCGAATATTTTAAGGGAAAAGATATTAAAGCACTTGGTATTGCATGCTTTGGGCCCATAGATTTGAGAAAAGACTCACCCACCTATGGAAGTATTACTTCTACTCCCAAAAAGGGTTGGTCAGGCTACAACATCGTAAATGCAGCCAAAGAAGCACTTGGCATTCCGATAGGTTTTGATACTGACGTTAACGGCTCACTCCTTGGTGAGATTACCTGGGGATGTGCAAAGGGACTTTCAGATGCACTTTACCTTACTATCGGTACAGGTGTAGGCGGCGGAGTAATGTCAAACGGCAAGCTTCTTCACGGTATGCTTCACCCTGAAGTTGGCCACATTCGCCTTCCTCTTGTAAAGGGAGATCCCGGCAAGAGCGTTTGCCCTTATCATGACAACTGCCTTGAAGGTCTTGCAGCAGGTCCTTCTCTTAAAGCTCGCTGGGGCGTAAGCGCTGATCAGCTTGTAGACAAGAAGGAAGTATGGGAGATTGAGGCTGAGTATATCGCCACAGCACTTATGAGCTATGCTCTGGTCCTTAGTCCCAAGAAGATCATCCTTGGCGGCGGTGTTATGCATCAGGAACAGCTCTTCCCCATGATCAGAGCTAAGTTCAAGGAACTCTTAAACGGATATATTGTTACAGAAGAGATGGATCATCTCGATGAGTACATCGTTCCTGCAAGCCTCAATGATGATCAGGGTATCATGGGTTCAATCAAGCTTGCTATGGATGCATGCGAATAAATATAATTAATAAGCCTATTTCAGAACTTCTCTGAAATAGGCTTATATTGTTTATATCATTGCACCCTATTCACACCTTCACACTTATCAATGGTATCTATAGAGCCATCCTCGTTGTACTTAAATTCTGCCACGCATACACTTCTGTGGAAAAGACTTCCTCCCGGCAGATCTCCCGTGTGATAGAAGAGATATGAATGTCCCTTGAAATCAGCAATTCCCGGATGATTAGTAAATACTCCGCCGTCCTCAGTCATAAGAACTCCGCCATATTTCCAGGGGCCTGTCGGTGAAGCAGATGTGGAATATGCCAGATGCTCATTCTGTTTGCCAACACCAAATGCCGCATAAACCATGTAGTAGAGGTCATTCTTTTTATAGAACCAGGGGCCCTCGCCATAGGAGGTGCCTGTGTCATGGCTTCCTTTTGCAAAGGCTTCCTCTGTCATGGGTATTTTCACAACTCCAACTTCCTTATTGTAGGAGATCATGTCCTCATTAAGGAGCACATATCTAAGCTCCGGATTGCCAAAATACAGATATGCCTGCCCATCATCATCAATGAAAACTGTAGGATCTATGTCATTCCAATCCCCTTCATCGACAAGGGGATATCCAAGGTCTGTAAAGGGGCCTGCCGGATTGTCTGAAATTCCTACAGCTATTGCCATTCCGCCATCTGTCTTGTGAACAGGGCAATACAGATAAAACTTACCGTTTCTCTCTACTGCCTGAGGAGCCCAGGCTCTGTCATCTGCCCAGTCGATATCATCAAGTGAGAAAATTGCTCCATGATCCTCCCAGTTCACCATGTCCTTTGTTGAAAAGCATCTCCAGTCCTTCATTGTATAAAAATCATTTACAAGCTCATCTTCATCATGAGTGGTGTAAAGATACAGGGTATCCCCGTAAACCATAGGTGCCGGGTCTGCTGTATAAATTGATTTTATTATCGGATTTTCATGAAATGTCGTTAAATCTTCCATGGTAAAAAACTCCTTTCCTGGCTTTAGTGTCTCGTTTGGTTATCTATCAGCCACCCCAAATTATACAAATAAAAAGAGCAGTATACTCTTCACATACGAATGTATACTGCTCAAATAATGCTAATTTGTTGTTTTAGTTGTTTTGTATTGATCAATCAGCTTTTACAGGAGCTGTGCGAATGATGAACTGTACTGAGCTGGGTTCATCTTCGTTTGCACCTGAGAATGATGTGTAGCTCTGTGATGCTTCATCAACAGCCTTAAGTCTGTCAGTTACTGAGAGAAGATCGTCATCAACAATTCCTGTGATTTTCTGTATTCCGTCCTCATCGAACTCTACCATGCCATCTGCAAGCTTTCTTGCTCCGTCATTAAGTTCTACAGCACCGTCCTTGAGTTTGCCTGCACCATCCTTGAGTTTGCCTGCACCGTCATCGAGTTTACCTGCACCATCATCAAGTTTGCCTGCGCCTTCATCCAGCTTGGTTGTTCCGTCATAGAGCTTGCCAACACCATCATCAAGTTTGCCTGCGCCATCCTTGAGCTTACCTGTTCCTTCAGCAAGCTTTGCTGCACCTTCCACAAGCTTATTTCCGCCGTTCTTAAGCGCACCACTGTTAGATTCGAGCTTATCTGCGCCCTTGTACAGTTTTCCTGAACCATCCTTTAAAGTAACTATTCCGTCTTTAAGTGTTGTGCTGCCACTATCAAGCTTCTTCATGCCATCATAAAGTGAGTTAGCACCGGTAGCAAGCTTGGATGCGCCTGCCTGAATGTCCTTTAAGCCTCCGTTTCCTGTTCCGTTGTAAAGAGTATCAAGTGTACCTGCTGATGTGGCAAGTGTTCTGTATGTCATATAGATAGTTGTAGCATACTGTGTTGCGTTCTTAGTCTGAACAAGTGTATTAGCAACCATTGTTACAGCCTTTGTGTAGTGTTCTACAGCTGAAGCCTTTTCCTGCTGAGCTTCATTTCCTTTTGCCTGAGCATTAGCTCCATCTGCCTGGGCTGCTGCTCCTTTAGCCTGGGCCTGGGCTGCAAGCTGCAATGCCTCTGCTTTCTTGGAAGCGGCGGTTTCCATATCATTAGCCTCCATTGCTGCCTGGGCTGCTGCTCCTGCTTCCTTAGCCTTTCCTGCAAGCTGCTGAGCCTCTGCAACTTCGCCTTCTGCCTTTGCTTTTAATCCCAAGGCTTCTTCGTAAGCAGCCTGAGCCTTTCCTGCCTCTTTGTCACCGGCATTCATCTCATCCTTAATCTGGTCGCACAGTGACTTAAGACTTTCAGCAAATTTATTCTGATCTGCCTGGCTGTCTATGGATGCCTTGGCTGCGTTGTACATCTGTGTCCACTGGGCATGAGATATACCTGTATTTTTCTCTATGTAAGCCCAGTCTCCGTCTTTTGCATAATCTTCAAAGTTTCCATCTACAGAAGCCTCTGTATCTGCACCAAGTGTAACAGCTTCCTCACTATCAGGAGTCTGTTCTGCTTCGGGTGTCTGCTGCTCATCATCTGTAGTGGTCTGTTCAGTTTGAGAATCCTGATTTTCTGAGGGAGTTACCTCATCATCATTCTGCGGAGCTTCTTCGCTTTCAGAAGCGCCATCCTCTGCAGGTGCCTCTTCACTCTGCTGCGGCTGCTCATTATTCTGGTTCTCTGAAGGAGTGCTGTCCTGTTCTGAGGAATCATCAGCTGTTGGACTACTTTCCTCCTGAGGTGTGTTCTCATCAGCTGAAGTGTCATCTCCGGAAGGAGTCTGCTCCTCTGCTGCATTGTCATTAGCATTGTTTTCTTTAGAATCCTTATCAGATTCATCAGCTGACGTATTGTTTTCAACGATCATAGGAGTATCAACTGATACAACCTCAAGGCCGCTTACGGTATCCATTGTATAAAGGCCTGCCAGTTTTTCTGATGCCTTGTTCAATAATGCATTTAAAGTTGCAGTATCGGCAGCTGATGCAGAGCTGTTTAAAGCTGCGCCCTTTACATTGCTCTGTCCGGCACTAGCAGCAGCATAATTGATAACTGCTGCGAACTCTTTATAGAAAGTATCTGATGCAGATTTTACTGCGTCCATCTGCTGCTTAACTGTATTGGTTGCAGTGTTGATTCCGGTACTGAGCTGTGCTGCACCTTCAGATACGCTCTTTGCTCCGTCTTTTGCAGAACTGATTCCTCCTGCAAGAGTAGTTGCTCCACTCTTAAGCTTACCGACACCATCATCAAGTGTCTTTGCACCCTTTGCAATCTGACCCACACCGTCTGTATAAGTTCCTATTCCTGTGCTGAGTGTTGTGGCACCATCTTTGAGCTGACCTGCTCCGTTATCAAGTTCGCCTGTACCATCCTTAAGCTGTCCTGAGCCGTCCTTTAACTGAGAAGCACCATCCTTAAGTTCACCTGTGCCATTCTTTAGCTCTTTTGTTCCATTCTTAAGCTCTTTAGTTCCATCCTTAAGCTCTGTAGTTCCGTCGTAGAGCTCTTTTGTCCCGTCCTCAAACTGCTGGGTTCCATCAGCAAGCTCATCTGAGCCATCACGCAGCTGTGTTGAAGCATCTCCAAGCTTGTCCATATCATCGTTTACATCATCAAGCTTATCTGAATCATAAATCTTGTTTAGGCCAAGATCTGAAACTGTGTTGGCACTTGCCATGGAAATTGTCATTGGAAGCTCGAAATCCTGCACATCTGCTGTGATTTCCACATAATCAGGAATCTCTATATCTTCTCTATCGATATTGTTCTCTGCCAGCTTTTCATCAAGCTTCTCTTCATCAATATCAAGTGACTCCTTAAGGCCGGGAAGTGCAACACCGACTACAACATAGTTATTGGCATCTGATATTACCTTACCGTTTGAAACATGTACATTTGCAAACTTTTCACTATCAAGCATTGTTCCGGAGATCATTGTGAAAGGCACTTCAACGTCTTCCTTTTCACCATCCACATCGACTTCTTTTTTCAGAGTGTTCGTATAGTCGAATCTGATCTTCACATTGCCGCTCTTACCTGCAATATCCTCTGCCTTCATCTGCTTGCCATCAAGCTCATAGGTAACCTTTACACCAACCGGAACCTCTTCCGTAGGAGTTCCCTGATAATAAATATCCGAACCCTCAGCATCCCACGTTACTGTTCCGTCGCCATTGTCCTTATAGGATTCCTCGCCCTTTACATTGACGATATCTTTTAAGTTTGTCTTATCTGTAAGAGTCTTATCTCCTTTAGCATTTTTAAGCCAGTTACTAACAACGACTTCATCAACAGCGCCATTAGCATCGGTCATAACATAAACTGTCTCTTCTTTTCCGCTGTCTGAGTTTTCCTTATTTCCTGTGAAAGCTGTCTGCGTCATTGTTTCTACAAGTGACTCTGCCTCCGGATTTTCCTCTGTGATGTCCTGAGCCTGTGCTGTTTCCTCATTTTTATTGAAAAGTCCACATCCTGTCATGGTTGAGCATGCAAGTGCAAATGCTGTGAAAACTGATGTAGCTTTGATTAAATTCTTCTTATACATATCTAATCCTCTTTTCTCTGATATTTTCTGATTGGAATTATCAGATATATTTTTGTTCCGACTCTTTATATTGAAAAAAGTTTTTTATAAAAATTGTTGTTCAGCTTTTTCCTCAGATAGCATGCTTAATTGCGCCTACCTTTGTGCTTTTTCTCTCTTTATCCATTCTCAGGCAGTCACCCATTCCCCACGTAGTCCTGATGATCAGTCCATCGAAGATCATATACATGGAAGGAAGTACCAGTATAACAACCACCATACTGATAAGAGCGCCTCTTGCCATAAGGAAGCAAAGCGATCCAATCATATCAACACTGGAAACAAGCCCTACACCGAAGGTTGCTGCAAAGAAGCTTAATGCACTTACAATTACTGATTTCATACTAGTTGAAAGTGCAATTCTGGTTGCCTGCTTTTTGCTCTGACCTTCTTTTCTCTCCTTGCAGTAACGTGTTGTCATAAGAATTGCATAGTCAACAGTCGCACCAAGCTGAATTGTTCCTATAACAACAGAAGATATGAAAGGAATTACAGTTCCGGTAAATCCCGGGATTCCCATATTTATAAAAATCGCAAATTCTATAACAGCTACCAGTATGAAAGGAAGTGATATTGATTTCATTACCATCGCAATGATAAGGAACACGCATCCGATAGATACGACGCTTACTGTCTTAAAGTCCTTATCTGTAATTGTTATAAGATCCTTTGTACAAGGCGCCTCGCCAACGACCATCGCTGTGGGGCTGTACTTTTTCACTATTGAATTGATGGAATCGATCTGTGCATTTACTTCATCTGATGCCGTTTTATATTCACTTGTAAGCATCAGCATCTGGTACTCATCGCTTGAAAGCTCTTCGCGAAGTTTCTCAGGTATCATATCCTTGGGAAGTCTCGGGCCTACCAAAGCTTCAACTCCCAATACACCGTCAACTCCGTCTACCTTCTTTAGTTCGCCTACCATTTCCTGCATTGTAGCCGTATCAAGATTTGCATCTGCAAGTATCATGTAGGTTGTATTTGTCTCAAAATGTTTATCCAGCTCTATCATAGCTTGTCTGCTGGGAAGCTTATCCGGCAATGTCTCAGACAAATCGTAGTAAACTGCTGCATGCTTATATCCCCATATTGCAGGCGGAAGGAGGCAAATAAAAATCGCTCCGAACACTATCGCATGCTTTGAAATCCATCTGGGAGATCTTACAAATTCCTGAACAACAGGTTTATGCTTTGTTTTTTCTATAACATTATCAAAGATAAGGATCATGGAAGGAAGTACTGTTACACAGGCTATAACGCCGAAGATAACACCCTTCGCCATAACTATTCCAAGATCAAGTCCGATTGTGAAGCTCATAAAGCAAAGAGCTACAAATCCTGCAATTGTCGTAATTGATGAACCTATAACAGACTGGAATGTCGCTGTTATTGCATTTGCCATAGCTTCTTTCTTATCAGAAGTACCCTTCTCAATTTCCTCCTGATAGCTGTGCCACAGGAAAATCGAATAATCCAGTGTAACCCCCAGCTGAAGTACAGCACTTAGTGACTTAGTAAGGAAGGATATCTCTCCAAGGAAGATGTTCGTTCCCATGTTAAACATGATTGCTATACCGATACTCGCCAGGAAGAAGAACGGTATAAGGTAGGAGTCCATTGTAAGTGATAAAACTATCACAGCCAGAAGAACCGCCATGCCTACATATATAGGTGTTTCCTTCTCTGTAAGATTCTTGGTATCAAGTACGATCGCTGCCATACCTGACAGGAAGCATTTTTCATCAGCTATCTTCCTGATTTGTGTTATGGCATCCATTGTGCCGTCACCTGAAGTCGTGTCATCAAAAATTATGAACATCATCTGAGCATCCCCTGTTCCAAGAGCTTCAGTAAGCTCATCGGGAAGCATTTCCTTAGGGATTGTGTAATCCATGAAGGTATCGTACCAGAGGACCTTCTTAACATGGTCAACTGTCTCTATCTTAGCCTTCAGATCGGCGATATCCTTATCAGCCATCCCCTCTACTACAAAAAGCGAATACGCTCCGGTTCCAAACTGATCCATCAGGATGTCCTGCCCCTTCATGGTCTCAATTTCACCGGGCAGGTATGAAAGAATATCGTAATTAACTCTCGTCGCTGCCATCCCCGCAACGCACGGTATCATCAGTGCGATGCTGGCAATCAGTATTATGAACCTCGATTTTACTATTGCCTTAGACAAAAATTTCATAACATTATCCTCGCATAAAAAAATATTTAATGACCGCTGGTCATTTTTTACACTTTATGTTATACTCCAAAAATGACCGATGGTCAATATTTCTTTTTGAGAAAAGTTTAAAAATATAAAAACGCAAGACGGATGCTTGCATCCGGGCTTGTGGTTTTATATTTTTAAATTTGGCGAATAGCCAAAGCGAGGAAATGCCCTGGCATTTTCGAGCCTTTTCTCAAAAGTAATAATTTTTTGAAAAGCTAAAAATTTAAAAACGCAAGACGGATGCTTGCATCCGAGCTTGTGGTTTTATATTTTTAAATTTGGCGAATAGCCAAAGCGAGGAAATGCCCTGGCATTTTCGAGCCTTTTCTCAAAAAGATGGGAAAGTTTAAAAATATAATTGCAAGGCGAATGCTTGCATATAAGTAAACATTTTTATAGGATGTAGTTATGGGAAAATGGGATGAAAATAAAAAATTAAAATTTGATTCTTTGCTAAATACCTCCTTTGAGTTATTTACTTCCAAAGGTATCAATCAGACTTCAATCTCCGATATTGTAAAAAAAGCCGGAGTAGCCAAGGGAACCTTTTATCTGTATTTCAAAGACAAATATGATATAAGGAATCGTTTGATTGCCCGAAAGTCTAACCAGCTCTTTGGTATAGCTTATGAAGAGCTTCTTAAAGAAGATCTCCATACTGTAGAGGATAAGATCATCTTTATGATGAAACACATCCTCATCGAGCTATCTAACAATCATATGCTGCTGTCTCTTATCTATAAGGATCTCAGCTGGGCTCTGTTCAAAGAAGCCATGACCTCCAACACCGATGACTCTGAAACCAACTTTATGCAGATCATAACTGAGATGTTTGAATCCTCCGAGGTCAAGTACCGCAATCCGGAGCTCATGATGTTCATAATTGTTGAAATGGTCAGCTCAGCAGGTTACAGCTCTATTATCTATAAACAACCACAGCCTATTGATGAACTCCTTCCTGAACTTGAATATGCAGTAAGAGGAATTATGAAGGAGTATGAATTACACTAAACTCGACAATACCTCGTTAAGTGCCTTTTTAAGGAAACTTCTGCTACACTAAACTCGACAGCACCTCGCTAAGTGCCTTTTTAAGGAAACTTCTGCTACACTAAACTCGACAGTACCTCGCTAAGTGCCTTTTTAAGGAAACTTCTGCTACACTAAACTCGATAGTACCTCGCTAAGTGCTCTACTAAAGAAAACCCTCGTTGGCAAGACGAGGGTTTTTCAGGTAGGAGATTTCTTATGACTATGTATGTCATATTACGTTAGCTTTTGCTAACACAGTTATATTAGCATAGGCTAACAACATGTGCAAGTGTTTTTTATTATTTTTTTATTTTTTATTCATAATAGCAATTTAATGCTGTATATGCCTTATTATTCGCTGCATACTCCATTTATCATCAGGTTCACTTTTGGGGATGGATTTTTAATGATTCATCTCTTTTGGCTACTCTTGGGCAAATGGATGAACAATATTTTCCTTATTTTCATACTTTCTACCATTTTGGTTATAAATGGATGAACACCTTAGGGCCGCGATTCATCCACATTTGCAGTTTTTCCTTAATAAGATGAATCCTAATGTCTTGTGAATGATTAAGCCCCAGCACATTTTCATACCATTCACACTATATTACAAAAAAAGATGAAATCCCTACAGAATCATTTCATCCTTTCTGTAATTATTTATGATATAGTATGAAATCATTGCTCTTTGCATTCATCCTTTTTGATATTTTTTCTCTTCTCGTATGAAATCACCTGGATTGCAGGAGTTGTCTCAGTTGAAATCACCTGGCTTACAGGAGTTGTCTCAGCTGAAATCACCTGGATTGCGGGAATTGTCCCAGCATTCTAATTCATTCCGACTGCAAACAATTAAAAAAGCCATAAGCATTGGCTTATGGCATGGGGTGTTTCAACATTTTAATTCATTCCGACTGTAAACAATTAAAAAAAGCCAAAATGCGTTCAGGAATCCTGCGTTCCGCAGGATACGCCACTCGCTTTGCGAGGACCTGGTCCAGTACGATTATTGAATTTCTGAGAAAATTCAATAATCTATAGTTATTACCACAACTTCCGGATGATTAAAGAACCTCGGATATGGCATTCTCTCGCGAGCAAGTCCCCGGCTAACAACCATCTTGGTACCATTATCCAGCTCATAGAGACCATCCACGTAACGCGGAAAGAGCCCCTGATTCGGTGCTACAAATCCAGTCTGAGTAAACGGTATTTTCCACTGACCACCGTGAGCATGTCCGCATACCACAAGGTCAAAGCTGTGTTGCTTATAAGTGTCTACTCTCTCAGGTCTGTGTGATAAAAGTATTTTAAAATTCTCCGGATTGGTCTCATTTTCTGCTTCCCGTATTTGTCTTTCCCATTCTTCAGCTGGCATAATGGTTGGATCGTCAACTCCACCGATATCAATATTATTTCCATTTAGAGAAATGGTTTCCGAATTACCTTCAAGCACAACTACGCCATAAGCCCTGAGTTTTTCTTTAATCTCTGCTTCTTTACCGCTCCAAAGCTCATGATTACCCGTAACATAATAGCAATGATATGCCTCTGCAATCTGCTTACAGAAAATTTCAGCATTGTCCATACTTAATCTATCATCAAAAATATCACCGGATAAAAGAATCGCATCCACGTTTTCTTTATCAATCCTGTAAATCAAATCTGCCTGATTTTCGCCGTAATACCCTGAATGAAGATCTGTAATCAGGGCAAACTTTACCGGCTTACTGATTTTCCCTTCACTGCTTATGGAAATATGCTCCGTAACTGGTCTTTCATACCATGCAGATATCACGATCACTATAAACAAAAAAATTACACTTCTCTTTATCCACTTCTTATTTTTCACTCTTCTTCCACCTTTTCAAAAAGCCTCAAATTCCAGGAAAATCCTTGCCTTGTAATACATATGTAATATATAATGCTTTGAGAAAAAGTTCAATTTGGAGGGAATTATAATGAAAAAAAGAAACAAATTACGAAGCTTAGCATCTAAAGCTTTGGGGCTTACATTAGCCTTCTGCATGGCACTTTCCTTTTGTGCCCCTTTAAACGTTGAAGCTAAAAAGGTCAAGACACTAAAAGTAAAACATTTGGACAACTATACATCCAGAATAGACTATGTGGATAGTATAGCTACTACTGTAAAAAAGGGCAGCTACAAAGTTAAAGTTAAAACCAGACGTGGGTACGGAATGACAGAATGTTATTTAAAATTCGTTGCGCCCAAAACAAATACATACCGTGTAACTGTCAGCGATTTAAAAATGTACCTGAAGAACAATAAAAGCGCCCGTCCTTTCGGTTCCTTCACTTTTAATAAGCCAAATTCAAAAACAGAATGTATAGAACATGCTGACAACGGAACCGGAGAATGGTCGCTTTATGTTAGTTCCAATAAATCCAGGCCATCAATTTACAAGCCGAAAAGAACAGGTAAGATACACTTAGATGAAGGTGAAGTCCTTTACGTTTGTATTTCTGTAGCCTCTGATGCCACTAGAGAAAAATACTGTACCGCTAATGTCAAAATAAAATAAGCAGTTCTAAAAAAATGGTAACCCCTGACTTAGAGGTTACCATTTTTATCACTACGCTTTGCTCAAATAGATTCAAAATCAACTATCTGAGGTTTCCGAAAAATTCGTCTCCGCCGGTGCCATTTCCCGGACTTTTGCCATTTCCGCCAAAGCCATCATAGTCATCTCCGTCGAAGTCATCGCCATCTTCGAAGTCATCATCATCAAAGCCCTCGCCGTAGTCTCCGTCCTCATCGTCTTCGTCAAAGTCCTCGTCGTAGACTCCATCTTCATCGTCTTCGTCATAGTCCTCATCATCTTCATCATCAAGATCTTCTTCATCAAAGTCATACTCATCATCTTCGCCATCAAGATCTTCATAATCATATTCAGAATCCAAGTATCCTTCCGCCTCCAGACGATCTCTGACGTCTCTGTCAAAGTCAAGGTCATACACATCAGGATCAAGTCCTGCTGCCTTTAGCATATCCCGGCGTTCGTCCTCATCTGCCCTGAGAAATTCATCAAAATCAAGCCCTGCATTGCAGACATCTTCAACAAGTTCAGCGTCCACATATACTGTAAAATCCGCTCCATCACCGTCAAAGTCATCATCAATATAAGGCAAGTCTTCAGGAAAAATGGAGAACATTTTTCCGTTTTCATCAAAATCAAGTGGACCAAAGCCTTTTCCAAGGTTAACGTTCATATAAGTCCAAATACCTCTTAAAATGTGATTAAAAAGCTCGATAATACCTCGCTAAGTATGATTATGGTAGTTCGACTCTCACTCCGTTCGATCGAACAAGTAAAACACTAAGCTCGATAATACCTCGCTAAGTGTTTTATCTTTCTACGATAGCTGCGGCACCCATTCCGCCACCAACGCAGAGAGTAGCAAGTCCCTTCTTGGCATCGCGTCTTTGCATCTCATAAAGGAGAGTTACAAGAATACGGCAGCCTGAGCATCCTACAGGATGTCCAAGGGCAATCGCACCACCGTTTACATTGAGCTTATTTAAGTCAAATCCAAGCTCTTTTCCTACTGCTACAGACTGAGCTGCGAATGCTTCGTTAGCTTCAATGAGGTCAAAATCAGAAATCTGATATCCGGCCTTAGCCATTGTCTTCTTGGTAGCTGCAACAGGACCAATACCCATGATACGGGGCTCAACACCTGCAAGCTCACCTGCAATCCATGTAGCCATAGGTTTAATGCCAAGTTCCTTGGCTTTCTCTTCACTCATAACAACAATAGCTGCGGCACCGTCATTGATACCTGAAGAATTTGCAGCTGTTACCATTCCATCCTTCTTAAATGCAGGGCGGAGCTTTGAGATGTTTTCCTTTGTTACACCTGCTCTGGGTCCTTCATCCTTATCAAAAATAACTGTGCCCTTCTTGGTCTTAATCTCTACCGGAACGATTTCCTCATCAAATACGCCGTTTGCCTGAGCCTTCTCGCACTTCTGCTGACTGTTTGCTGCAAACTCGTCAAGCTCTTCTCTTGTAAGGCCCCACTGCTCACAGATATTCTCTGCTGTGATACCCATGTGGAATCCGCCGAATGCATCTGTAAGAGCATCCTTTATCATAGTATCGATGAGTTCGCCATTGTTCATACGATAACCAAATCTTGCGTTCTGAAGAGCATAAGGAGCTCTTGACATATTCTCAGTACCGCCTGCTACGATAATATCAGCATCCCCCATGGAAATAAGCTTTGCTGCAAGGTTTACACAATGAAGACCTGATCCGCATAGAACGTTAATTGTTGTAGCCGGAACCTCAACCGGAATTCCTGCATTAACTGCTGCCTGACGTGCTACGTTCTGACCTGTACCAGCCTGAATTACGCAGCCCATATATACTTCATCAACCTGCTCAGGCTTAACACCTGAACGCTTTAAAGCTTCCTTAATAACAATTGTTCCAAGATCGGGAGCAGAAATATCCTTTAACGCTCCTCCCATAACACCGATTGCTGTTCTGCATGCACCTGCTAAAACTACCTTACGTGCCATGACACATCCTCCTTTTATTGTTAATTGTCACATTATTATTATTTCCTCATGAAAATAAGGAACAACTAATAAAATTATAACACATTAAACTGACAATCTTCAGCCAATCTTCCTCTGAAATAGAAAAAGACAGCTGCAGATCTCTCTACAACTGTCCTTTCATACTGATTATTCCATTTATTTTATTTTTGCACTTTTTGCCTTAGACCAATCTGAATAATACCTGGTATTATTGTGCTCAGCATATGTTCTGATTCTGAAATAATACTTCTTATGCCTCTTAAGCTTACCTATTGTAACCTTTCTTTTATTGTTTCCTGCAATTCTTGTCTGTCCAACCTCGAATGATTTTGTTCTTACATTTTTTGCAAATTTCTTACTGGTAGAGTACTGGATTTCATAACCGTTTACGCCTGTGACTTCCTTAAAAGTAACCTCTGCCTTTTTCTTCGCTGTCGATTTTACCTTAGTTACTTTTCCGCTCACCGGTGCAGCAAAATTCTCAAACACTGTTTTTAATTTGTAGCTCTGATTTTTACTACTATCACGGCGGCTTTCACTCTTTACTCTGATATAATATGTGCCTGCTGAGAGCTCTTTTGTATCTGTTCCTGTCCAAGGTGAATCATCAACATTAGGCTGTCCTGTATTCATTACTCTTTTTTCAGTATCAGAGCTGTTAAAAACATCAACCTCCATATGGCTGGTATTTTTTATCATAAGACAAATCTTGAACTTACCATCTGTAGGCAGTATAACTTTATAAAAATCCTGACTGGCAACGCCTATTTCATTCCAGTCACCCCAATCCATGTTAGCCGGTATCTCTATAGCTGTGTCAAAAGATTTTCCTCCTGCAGCTTCGGCAACAATTCCGGTTTCCGAACCAAATGCACCGATTGGGCTAACTACCATAGTTAATGCCAGCAGCGCTCCTCCAATCTGTCTTAGTAATTTTTCTTTTTTCATCCTCTTTTCCCTCTTTTCTTTAAAATGTCATACAACTTTTCCATTGTACCACAAAACATCTGATATATGGTAATAATTTATCCTAAAATTCGTTATCTAATTTTATATATAATTGTGATTGGATGAGATTGTTGCATAAAAAATCCGGAAACCTACGAGATTTCCGGATTTTGATAGTTTATTTCATTTACTTTATTTTTGCACTCTTTGCCTTTGACCAATCTGAATAGAATCTGGCATTGTTATTTTCAACATAAGTTCTTACTCTGAAGTAATACTTCTTATGTCTCTTAAGCTTGCTTATTGTAACCTTCCTTTTGGTATTTCCTGCACTTTCAGTCTTTTCAGCCTTGAATGTTTTTGTTTTAACTTTCTTGTTGAATTTTTTGTCTGTTGAGTACTGGATCTGATAGCCGCTAACACCTGTAGTTTTCTTAAAGGTAACATCTGCCTTTTTCTTCTTTGAAGATTTCACTTTGGTTACTTTACTCGCTTCGATAGTAGATCCCTTTACAGAAAAAGAGTATTTTGTGTCTTTAGCATTTATTTTTATATAATACACACCAGGCACAAGGTATAATTCTCCTGTTCGATTAACACCTGACTCATCGTGATTTCCACCTTTTAGTGATAACTTTTCTTCAGTAAGATCGGAATTATAGATTTTTGCTTCAAATTGAGATGTCTCATAGGTTCCATAAATTGTAATATTAAATGTGTATTTCCCTTCCTTATCAATACTAAATCTATACCAATCTACCTGATCTGTACTTGTACCGGAATCTGTAACTACTGAGTTAATAACATATTCCTTCGGATTATCATAACTATCTTCATTTGTTTCAGATACTCCAAAACCATTAAAGCCTATTTGTATCTTATAATTCTGGTAACCATTGCCCTTATCTTTATTTCTGACACCCTTTCCAGTAACTTCAATGTAGTAAGTTCCCGCTGATAAAACACGTTTATCGGATTCTGTCACAGGAGCTTCTTCTTCTGTCCCGAAAATAGTTTGTACATGACACAAGATATCCGTGTTCTTCTCTTTACGAAGAAATGCGCTCACGCCATAACAATTCTTAAATGTAGCATTTAATGTAAACTCCCCATCTTCGGTCAAAACCACTTTGTAGAAGTGTGTTCCTTCATCAACAAGTGGTGTCCATGCTGTCGATTCCGAATTAGGCGTTAGTATAGTTGCAGTATCCTGTGTTTCACCTGCTGCCTTAGCCGTAAGTTTTGTCTCAGGAGCAAATGTGCTAAAAGATGCAACTGTCATAGACATTGCCAGAAGCAATGCTCCCGCTTTTTTTAGTAAACCACTTTTCTTCATCTTCATTTCCCTCTTTTCTTTTTAATTCCAGGCATCCGCAAAAAGCGAATTTCTTGAACATTTTTCTTATGTTCTGTCCTCATACAACCTGTTAATTATATCACAACATAGTTTTATAGGTATCTAGCAACCTTGTTTTTCACTTCAAATTTATCGTAAGTTTTTCGCTGCCTCGACATCTGCACCTTCTACAATCTTAAGTTCTTTCTGGAAAAGCTGAACATACTCCTCTGCATAATCCGCAGCATCTTTAACATCATATAGCGTGTTTATTGATACTCTTCCACCAATTGCATGAACATAATATGTATCCGTTTCATCTCCGGGAAGTATTATGTAAAATTTTAATGTCTTTGATACACCATACTTTTCATCAACAACAGCATCTTCACGTTGAAATACATAAATAAATCCGTCCTTTCGTATGACGGTTGATTTTGCCCTGTCTACATGATCAGTTTCCGAAAAAATCCCAAACACATCATCATCGGCAAAATCCTTAACTGCTCTTCCACTCTCATTATGATGATCAAAATAACCATCATGCTCAGATTTTACATTGATAGAGTGTACCCCATTTGAATTTATATTAGCTCCATCAAGGTTTGCAAAGCTCTTATATCCCGGAAGGACATCCTCACTATATATTTCACGACCAACACCTTTTAGAAGATTTTCTCTGTATTCAATGAGTTTCCTAGGTACCGGTGCCACAACTCCGTACCCAATTCCATTTTCTTCAATTGTTCCAATATGGACTTCAGTCGTATCGACAAGCCACTCTGGGTGAGGATCCTGTTTCTGCGCTTCAACCTCTGCTTCCTCTTCCGCTCTCTTCTTCATGTCTGCCTCATACTCAGACTGTATGGCATTTTGCATTTCATAAATTTCCTCTTCCCTGCCATCAGCCTTTGCCTCACTGATTATTGCATTGTACCCTTCTGCAAGACTCAGCGGACTCTCATCATACTTCTTTCCGCAGCCAGTGATGCAAATTGCAAGTAATGTGATTGTAAAAATAATTGTTTTCTTCATGCTTTTCTCCCTCCGTATTGTATTATGTTGTTCTATCTATAAGTACCGGCGAGTTTTGATTCGGTTTTATATTTTTGAAAAATCTTTCAAAAAATTTTTGCACAAAAAGAATCCGTAAATCTTTAAGAATATCTTAAGATTCCCGGATTGTGAAAGTTTATTTCAGTTTCATCCAAACTGGTACTTTTCCATCCTTTATTTTCTGTGTTAAACCTATTGCACTACTTTCTTCTTCGGACATTCCCGTTACATTATCCGTTTCTTCATTCGTTTCAGGATTTATTTCTACATCGTTAATGTATGTGTCATAATAATTTCCTTCTTTGTTAAGAAAACCGTTCTCCTTACCGTTGCTATATGCTCCGCCACTACCAGAAGATGAAATATAGCCGTACTCGTTCATTTCTATAGTGTATCTGCTCCATGCAATATTTGAATAAATAGTCTCCAGCCTTCCATCTATGTTTTTAATTACTATATATTCATTCCAGGGTTCAATATCCGGTACCGGACTAATTATATGAAGTGCCAATTCCGGGATTCCATCATCTCCACAATCTATATATGCATAATCGACTTCTTCCAGAATAACAAATTCTTCACCCCAGTCCTTTCGAAGATAACCAACTACTGCATCAATAAGCTCATCAAGATATAAATCCTGTTCATAATAGCTTGATAAATCAAGATAACTGACATCTCCCTTATTATTTCTCGAAGAAAAATGAACCGGAACCGAGTTTGCCAGGAATTTTTCATACAGTTCTTTATCATCTGTCTTCGCAGAATCTTCATTTTTGTTTGGATCATCCTCTGCTTCTTTGAACTCAGTAATAATAAGTCCGTCAAATATCTCAGGATTCCCACCACTTACAGCCTTTGCGGTAAACGAAATAATATCATTACTATCGCTTGTTTCAAAATATGGTGATTCCCAACTATATTGACCATTTAAAATATAAGTCCCATCACCATTGTTCGTTATATCAAGATTTTTGAAAACAATATAATCTTCAGGAAAATCCACTTGTCCAAATACATTATCAGAATCTGGCGTAACACCATCATCATCGTAATCATAATCATCTGGTATTGTAATACCCAAAGAATTATAAAAATCTTTTATAAACTGAGCATCTAATTTGTCTGATTCTTTCCATGGAAAACCTGCTTTTCCTGCCGGATTTATATATAACGTTTCCACTGCATAATACCTTGCCCCCGTAACATAATCAGATTCAGGTAATCCGAATTGCAAAAAATACCCAACCGCATCAATAATCTGTATTTTTGCACTCTCAGACAGAACAATATCCTCTGCCTCTTTATTTTTTACTTCTTCATCCTCTAGTGCTTCTTTCAGAGCTTTTTCACTAGCTGAATCATCTTCCATGTCATTAGTTTGAGACTCCGCCACTTTCTCTGTGTCATTATTCGAGTTTTCATCAGCATCTTGATTCGTTATCTCTTCTGAATCACCATCCCCTTCATCTTCAATAATCTCTGCTTCCTGCGAATTCTGTTTAACAGCATAATATGTCGCACCAGCCCCGGCGCCTGCTCCCACCAGAATTGCCCCCGCTATGATCAATGTCTTAACACTTAGGGATAATCCTGCACCGGCACCTGAAGAAGCCACTGCAGCATTAGCTCCAACAGCAGATCCTGCCTCTGCCACCTTTACAGCTCCCGACACAGCCATTTTTGCTGACATACCTGCTCCTGCATTACCGAGCGCAATAGCTCCGGGTGTAAGGCCGACCTTTGCACAGCTTCCTACGTAGATGTCCTCTGCAGCTTTAGCTGAAAGCTTTGTATTCTCGGCCATAAGCTTGATTGCATAGTACAATGTAGGAAGTGCAACAACATGAAGTCTGATACCGTCGCGTTTTTCCGTTCCTTCAACCTTATCCTTAAGGAATTTTCGGGCATAGTTCAGGCGGCTCTTAACCGTTCCTTCTGAACAGTCCTGCATCTGCGCAATTTCTCCGACTGAAAAACCGTCGAAATAATATGCGATGACAGCAGCCTTCTGAACCTCCGGAAGTTCACCTATAAATTCCTGAATAATCCTGCTTGTTTCCTTCTGGTCTGTCGATAATTCAGGCAGCGATGTAATATCATTACTCTCAAGTGTCTCAAAGATATCCTTTCCTTCCTCATCAACATTTGGAAGCACATCCTTTTTCTTACGAAAAATTTTCATTCCCTGATTATGGCAGATTCCGTCCAACCATCCGAAAAGAGACTCCGCATTCTGCAGGCTCTTTATGTTCTTGTAGGCCTCAATATATACAATCTGTGTAAGGTCCTGCGCATCAGCTTCATCCTTCATGTATGCCTTTGCACGAAAATAAACATGATTGTATGTAGCAGAATATACCGCATTAAAGCCCTCTTCTTTTCCCTCAGCCATCTCCTCGATGGCTCTTTTCAACTTTTCATCCATTCTCCATATCTCCATTCAATATTTTTACTATAGTTGTCGAAACCGCTCTCCTCCTTTCCCTGGTTCTACTAATAAGTACCGGGAAAAAGATCTTCGGTTTTATAATCTTGAATTATTTTTTTATTTAATAACGATTTATTTTACCATATTATCTTTCTATGTTTTTTCAGAAAACACACCTGGATATTTGCTCCTGAGCATCGACAGATGAACATGAAAGTTTGTCCGTCTGCTCATACCTTTGCAAGAATAAACAGATGCAAAAAAAGTGTATGCAATTCTCAATCGATTGTGCGCTTACGCAATGAGATTGAAATTACATACACTTATTTACATTTCATACGGACTTAATACCCTGGAATGGCGTCCGAATTTATCAGTTAAATTTTTATTAGTTCAATTTCCAGATATCTCTGTTGTACTCTTTAATTGTTCTGTCGGATGAGAAGAATCCTGCCTTCGCAATATTGGTCAGCATCATTCTCTTCCACTTGTCACGGTTCTCATAGTCTGCAAAAATGAGATCCTTTTCACGGATATAATCCTCAAGGTCGATAAGAGTCATAAACCAGTCCTTGTTAAGGAGCTCGTCCTGGAGACGCTTAAGGTTAGTCTTATTACCTACTGCAAGGCACTGCTTGGAAGTAATGAAATCTACTGCCTCCTTGATTACCTTACTCTTCTTGTAATAATCCTTTGATACGTAATCAGCCTTCTTGTAGTGTGCAATAACTTCATCAGCACTGATACCGAAGATATAGATATTGTCATCACCTACGAGATTGTGAATCTCAACGTTAGCACCATCATCAGTACCAAGAGTAACTGCACCGTTAAGCATGAACTTCATGTTACTTGTGCCTGATGCCTCCTTTGATGCAAGTGAGATCTGTTCAGATACATCACAAGCAGGGATGAGCTTCTCAGCGTAGCTTACGTTGTAGTTCTCAACCATAACAACCTTCATGTAAGGTGATACATCGGGATCATTCTTAACGATCTCCTGCAAGCAAAGAAGAAGGTGAATAATATCCTGAGCAATAACGTAAGCAGGCGCAGCCTTTGCTCCAAAGAGGAATGTAAGCGGACGAACCGGCTTTTTACCACCCTTGATCTCAAGGCATTTATGAATGATATAAAGTGCATTCATCTGCTGACGCTTGTACTCATGAAGTCTCTTAACCTGAATATCAAAAATAGAGTCAGGATCAACCTCAACGCCCTCGTGCTCTTTAAGATAAGCTGCAAGCTCCTTCTTTTTCTGCATCTTGATAGCTTCGATTCTATCAAGAACTTCCTGATCATTTACATACTTAAGGAGATCCTCAAGTTTATCCGCATCCTTCTTAAATCCATCACCTATTGTCTCAGAGAGGAACTCTGTGAGAGGGTGATTGCAGGACATAAGCCATCTTCTGAAGGTTACACCGTTAGTCTTATTGTTGAATTTTTCAGGGTATAACTTATAAAAATCGTTAAGCTCTGTATCTTTAAGAATATCAGTATGAATAGCAGCAACACCATTTACAGAGAATCCATAATGGATGTCGATAAATGCCATGTGTACCTTCTTATCCTTGTCAATGATCTGAACTGCAGGATCCTTAACCTTAGCACGGATTCTCTTATCAAGCTCCTTGATATAAGGAACAAGCTGAGGAACAACCTTCTCAAGATACTTAAGAGGCCATGTTTCAAGCGCCTCTGCAAGAATTGTGTGGTTAGTATATGCGCAGGTCTTGGATACAACATCGATAGCATCATCCATTGAAAATGCCTTATCCTCAACAAGTATTCTGATAAGCTCAGGAATTATCATTGTAGGATGTGTATCATTGATCTGGATTACAGCATGCTTGTAAAGCTCTCTGAGATCATACTGACGTTCCTTCTGCTCTCTTAAGATAAGCTGTGCTGCGTTACTTACAAGGAAGTACTCCTGGTAGATTCTAAGGAGGTTACCTGCCTCATCAGAGTCATCGGGATAGAGGAAAAGTGTAAGGTTTTTCTCTATCTCTTCCTTATCAAAGCTGATGCCCTTTTTCACAAGGCTCTCATCAATAGTCTCAATATCGAAAAGTCTGAGCTTGTTAACACCTGTGTCGTATCCTACAACATTCATGTTGTAAAGTCTTGAAACCACCTTCTTTTTGCCAAAAGCTACTTCAAAAGTAGTATCTGTCTTCTCAAGCCATGACTCCTTCTCAATCCAGGCATCCTTCTCAGCAGTCTGGAGATTGTTCTTAAACACCTGACGGAAAAGTCCGAAGTGATAGTTAAGTCCGATACCCTCGCCTGCAAGACCAAGTGTTGCGATAGAATCAAGGAAACAAGCTGCAAGTCTTCCAAGGCCGCCGTTACCAAGTGACGGCTCAGGCTCACATTCCTCAATGTCTGCCAGATGCTTGCCATTTTTCTCTAAAATCTCATTAACCTTATCATATACTCTAAGATTTATAAGGTTGTTGGAAAGAAGTTTACCAATAAGAAACTCCATTGAAATGTAATAAACCTTCTTCTCTCCGCCTTCAATCTGAGCAACATCCATAAGTCTGTTAGCATACTCAAGAAGAACAACGTATGTCTCCTTGTTAGTAAGATCCTTTATCTCCTTGCCGAATTTATCTTTTGAAATCTCAAGGAGTGCCTCCTCCATGTTTGTTACCAGTACATCCTGCTGTAAATTAGTGTGCTGACTCATTTCATCCTTCCTTTCATACACTATAGTCTCGAGTAAGTGGGACTCCCTACACGGGACTTTTGATTAGATTCTGCCAATTTGCAGAAAACGTTTTCTCATGAACTGAAAATATCATATCACAAGAAAACGTTTTCCGCAATAGCCAAATAATTAATTGTTTATGAAGAAAAAAACAAGACTAATCACTGCAATAGTTTTAACAGATAATGTCTTCGTATTTCAATCTTACAAGGGTATGAGGAAGACGTACGCGTCTTCCGGTAGATCCGTTTAATATCCTGTTAAGCTCTCTTACTCCTTCAGCAGCTACATCTGCGAAGCTTTGCTTTACGGTATTCATCTGTTTTCCAACATATCCCATAAGGATAATTCCATCAAAGCCGCATACAGGGCGGAAAATATCCATATCCATCAAAGCCTTCATGGCACCAATAGCCATAAGATCCGAGCCACAGACAACTATGTCTTTGTTCTTAGCATAGCGAAGTGCTATGTTCCTTGCTTTCAGCTCAGAGAAATCACCATTTCTGATAAAAAGCTTTAATTTCATCTCTTTGGACAGGTCCTCCATTGCTCTTATCTTTTCCTCTGTAACATAGCTGTTTCTCATGCCGGCTATATAGAGAATCTTGTTTCCGGTATTCTCTGTAATGGTCTTTTTTGCCACATCAATCTGAGCCTGATAATGATCTATTCCGACTACAGAAGTGCTGTCATTTACGATATTTCCATCGATAACCACTATCTTGAAATTTTCAGAAGCTATAAGCTGGTGCAGAACCTTGTCGTCATTGTTCATTCCGAAAATGACAATGCCGCTTATGTTCTGGGATGCGAAATATCTGATCATCTCTTCATGACTCATGTGCTCTATCATTGAATAGAACACGGTTATACAGTCAAGTTGTTTTTCCTGAGCCATCCCCAGTGCACCTGATATATACTGCATATCAATCTCATCGATAGCCTGAGTTTTCATATTTAATTTAAGAAGAAGTGCAATTCGCCCTGATCTCTTGGAAGATAAAGCTGCCGCAACCTGATTGGGCACAAAATTAAGGCGTTCAACCGCCTCCATAACCTTCTTCTTAGTTGCTTCACTCACATTTGGATAATTGTTTAAGACCTTTGAAACTGTTGAAATGGCAACCCCTGCTTCTCTTGCCACATCCCTGATAGATACCATCTTATGCCGCCTCACTTGGATAATTACTTCGATCTGTGAAATGCTCTTTTTCATGAAAAAGCCTGCCTGATCAAAGTATCATATTTTCGTTAGTATAGCACAGATTAAATAAAATTAGAATTTAAAAAAGGAAACCCGCTTTCGGATTTCCTTCAAATTATTGATTATATTATGCTGCTTCTTTATTGGCTGCCACCTGATTTACGTAATACGTATAAAGTGACTTGTATGTTGTTTCATTATAATGAAGTCCGTCACCTGTGGAAAAGCCGTGGTTTTGAAGATATGAATATCCGTCAAGCCATCCTACTCTGCTGTCCAGGCCGTCCTTCATCTCGCTGTTAAATGCCTCTATGTCATCGTTTGTGATAGTGGGATAATCACTTACAGGAGTAACGGCTGCATAATAAACAGTAGCACCTGCTGATATCCAGGAATCAATTTTTTTGTTTATCAACTTAATGTATTTTTCTGCATTGTGGAGATCATTTACACCATAATTTATAATGATGACGCTTCCGTCTCCTACACTGGCATCTATCTGTGGAACCGCTTCATTGGAGAAAAATGTATAACCCTCACCGACCTTGGCAATCCACTCATATTCAGAATTTTTAACTGCCTGACTCATTTGAACCGTGCGGGAGTCACCTGCAAAAATGTACTCAACTCCGGGCTCTGCTTCCTGAAGCAGGTCTTCCCTTACATATCCAACCTCATCCTTGTACATCACCTGATACCAGCCGTTGTCTGTAACTCCAAGAACCTCCATCCCGGTATCCCTTTTTACCACTCCGAGCCTGTCAAAATCTGTTCCTGCACCGCTTCTGACATTCACACGATCATTGGAATAAAGTTTCTTTGTATTTTCAAATAAGGTTATTTTATAATCAGCTTTTGTGGAATCATTTTTTAGTAGATTATCCGCTTTATAAGTGCTATTGGCAGAATCGCGCTTTACTACTGCCTTGACTGTCTCTCCTGTTAAGATCCTGGCAGCGCCCTCTGCTGATGCTCTGGTTGGTTCTACTTCAACAGATTCCGCAACGGCCTTCGCAGTATTCCGGGCCTGAAGCCTCTGCACTTCATATTCGGTTACTAAAATTGCCATCATTAGAATTGATACCGCCAGAAAGATCCTGACTAATGGCATGTACTTTCTGCTTCTTGTCTTCCTGCTACCTGTTCTTTTCATAAAAATATAAAATGCTCCGTGATTCCTATGCCAAACAAGTTTATAAGGTTGCAAAAACGAATATTACTAAAGGGAGCTTAAATAACTCCCTTAGTTCGAGATATTAACTCATTTTCACATTTTCGTCAAGCTTCTGTAATATATCACCGGAATCTATGACTATTATAAAAACTATTATTTATCCTTAACTGCAGCAATTACATGGAGCCAGCTTTTATGAAAGAATAGGACAAACGCATATAAAAATCCCCAAATAATCCAACCGATGGCACCGCCCAAAGTGTTTGTCACAACATCATCTATCTCAGCAAAACCAAGCTTAAATAAAAACTGAGTATGCTCAATAAGTGAGGACATTATCACACATGAAACGATGCAAATCAGGGGATTCCTGAATATTTTAAATGCCGCCGGTAACAACATCCCCATAGGGATAAACATAATTATGTTTTCGATAAATAGTGCTTTTCTCGTTGTTGTTATTCCCCAGGAAGATAAAAGATGAAGGTTAACACCGTTATATTGTCCCGGTTCCCTGCTCATAAAAACAATAAAAAGAATTGCACTCACATAAATTAGTAGCGCAAATACAGAAATTGCATGACCTGTACTAAGCTTGCGTTCCTTTTTCAAAAATTTACATACAAGAACATAAAGTACAAAAATTACTCCATAGCAAAGAGCAATTCCAATACCAAGGTTCATATATACAGTCATTCCCTGTATATCAGACACAATTTGACTAATTAGTTCTTCATTCTCTGTAAAAAATTCCGATATCATTTTCATTTACTAACCGCTTCTCTGGCATAAACAACGCACTGCACAATATTAGAGCGCTGCTCTCTTGTGAGAATATAACTTACACCAAAGCTTCGTGTTGCTCCTGCATAAAAATCTGTAATAGAATCCTTGCCGACTGCAATAGCATTGCCTCTGCGATCCAGAGCCACAACAGTGACAGGGATATAGTCCACATTTTTCTCTGTGGTATTTGATACATCCGCTGATAAAGTAAAATATCCGCTTGTATTACTTCCATACATAATATTTGAAATGTCAAAATCAGTACGAGGATCGTTCACACATTTTTCAACATCAAGATCAGGCATTATAAAGTATTCATGAACTCTGTAAAGAGAAAGCCCGGGATACTGTTTTTTCTCAGTTTCTTCCTTACTTGTTCCATTTTCAGAAGATTCAGGAGCAGCATCTCCGTCACTGACTGCAGCGCCGTCTCCTGTCTGTGCATCTAAAGCCGCATCGTCATTAGCACCCGAAGTGACATTTGTGGCTTCTGCGCCGGCTTCAGCAGCCGAAGCGCCGTCTGTAGCTGCCTCTGTAGACTCTCCGGTGCCGGAAGCGCTGTTTCCATCTGAGGAATTTGAATTCTGATCAGATTTATCAGGCTGGTTACCTGATTGCCCTTCTTCAGGAGTCGAAGTTCCCTCCGGCGCCTCGTCAGAAGGCAACAGCTCTGTTCCACCGCTTTGTTTTGATGGATCAGTAGTTGTTGTTCCTCCGTCTGAATCCGCAGCTGCCATAAGCACAGGTTCCTCAACCTTTACCTTAGAAGTTGTAAGTCCCTCTTCCTGCAGCGCTTTTTCAAGTTCCTCTATATCTATGGAATTCATGTCATTATCATTTGTAGCGTCAGGTGCGCTGTTGGCCTCTCCCGGTTTTGGTGTATCTCCCGAAAGATCGCCCTCTTCTATAGTAACAGAGTCCTCTCTTGTCTTAATCTGGCCGTAAGGCACATAGAAAAAGCCCTTTTCTCCCGGTGCAATCACATCCGGTACAGCACGCACGTAATCATAAGAATCCACAACCTCAAGATTTCTGTCCTCTATATCAAATACGGATTCTGTTCCAAGATATAAATTACTTTTCCCTATATTCTCAATCGTTACTACTGCATGAAAACCGGAATAGATACCATCGTCCTCATAAACGAAATTGGTTCCCGTTATTCTATAGTCGATATTCTCTGAAGCTGCTCCACCTGCCTGTACAGTAGTTCCATTGCCGCCATATCCGCTCTGTTCCGGATTATACTTAAAAATCCAATTGCCATCCTTATCATAATAAGCTGAATTATCAAGTGCCTCCTCTTCTGACGGTGCCTCATTTACCTGCTCGGCAGGAGCAGGATTATTTTTCCTATACATATAATATGCACCGAAAATAAACCCTCCAAGCAAAGTCACTATCAGTGCAAAGGTAGTTATTGCATACTTCATACTATTCCCCTCATTAAGGGATTATTCTTTTACCTAAAAGAAAAACCCTTTTCAATACTAGAGTATCAAACATCCATAACCGTTTCAATGATGGTATGGGTGCCTTTTCACATTTCACAAAATAAACACAACTTTATCACTTTTCCTTACGATTTTAGTTTTAACATATGGTTATAAGATGAAAGAAACGTAATTCTCTTATCTCCCTCATAAGAAACTTTTCGTGACAGAAACTGCCGGGTATCGTGACAATACCCGGCAGTATCCTTTTACGCAGGTTGTCATTTTGTAATCCGGTATATAAAAGCCACACTTAAAATTCGTCAAAATAATCCCTTACCACTGTTTCTGCATTGGGGCTCGGAATAACAATTTCTGTAGTGCCATTACCAAACATTCTTATTTTCGCTGATATATCCTCTAGTCTTCTTCCCTGCTTTTTACTGTGATTATTATTCTGGCTATTACTCTGATTGCCTTCAGTAGAGCTGTTTGCATTTTCCGCTCCGGACGCCCCCGGTTCTCTTGCACTGTCCTCACTTACAGCCTCAGGAACTATCGCAACCTCGCCCTCTGTGGTGTAGAGAATTTTTCCTTCTTCATGGTCTTTAAGAAAGCTCATCTGCATTGCTTTTTTTGAATCGTCCTTAGCCTTGGCAGCACTTGTTCCAGATTTGTTCTGATCCTTTTTTAATCTCTCATCCACCTCAGCCTGTGTAAGACTTCTAAAATCCAGCCCACTCTGCTGATATATCTTGTATGTAAGGCTCTTATCCCTATACAACTCCTGTAAAACGAAGCCTCTGATAGAATTCTTTGTTATATCCTCTGTAACAATCTTGCAGTCATTTTCGCTCTGACCGTTCAGATAAAAATCCGCTGCCTGCCCGGCAAGCATTATAACTGTCTTACTCTCGCCTGATCTGAGGCTTGATATCTTGCAATGCATACTTCCCTCAAGCAGGCATACCCTCGTATGTCTGGCATCTATAACCTCAACCTGTGCGCAGGTTCCACGTATAGACATGGTCATATTAGAAGTCCTTATATTGAAGGTCTCCGTCTCACCAAGTGGAGCTGTTACATTGAAAAAAAGATTGCCGGCGTTGAGCAATACCTCATATTTATCGCTGTTTTTTCTAAGCTCTGCCTTTGTCAGAGCATCAAGCTTTATACCCTTTGAGCTGTCAAGACTTACATAGGCATAGCTTTTTGCTGCTGTTGCGACCGTACTTCCGTTTGAAAGGCGCATCTTGGAAGTGACCTTCTGCTTCTTACCATTCCCCAATGTAACACTTACTGTGCCGTTTCCGCCTGTCATTCTCATGGCATTTTCGGTTTCGGTCTTTGCCTCAGCAGTTATACTGTCAATATTGTCTCCTGTAAAGCTGAATATCATAAAAAACACGACAATACACGCAAGCATTCTCCTAGCCGCACGCATCGCCCTATATATCTCATAATCGTATACTCCCCTCATTGCGCCACCTTTCTCAAACGCTCTGACAAACGCAAAAACCATAATACCCTACAGTTTAAGCAATTCTATCATCATTAATTATTATACGATATACTGATAATCTTATGTATAAAATATGTCTAACCTTTTTATTAACTCAGAAGCTCCAGCAGCTGATCCTTGGTCATATTGGATAATGATTCGCCTTCTCCGCTAAGAATCGCATCTGCCAGATCCTTCTTGGCATTTTGCATGTCTATGATTTTTTCCTCAATTGTATCCTTTACAATCAGCTTAAATACGGAGACATTTTTCGTCTGCCCGATTCTGTGTGCTCTGTCTGTGGCCTGATTCTGCGCCGCAAGATTCCACCATGGATCATAGTGAATTACCACATCAGCTCCTGTCAGATTAAGGCCTGTGCCACCGGCTTTTAATGAGATAAGAAATAGCGGAACCTCATTTTCATTAAAACTGTGTACCAGCTTCATCCTATCTTCCTTTGCGGTTTGACCTGTAATCTTGTAATATTCTATTCCAAGCTCATGCAAGTCTTTTTCCAATAGCTCGAGCATGGATGTGAACTGTGAAAACAGAAGTATCTTATGTCCGCCGTCTATCGCACTCTGTATAAGGTCAAGGCAGGACTGTCTCTTAGCTGATTCGCCTTTATATCCTGCGGTTATGAGCTCAGGGTCGCAGCATATCTGCCTGATCCTGGTAAGCTCAGCAAGGACTTTAAGCTTTCCTTTGCCTGACTCGTACTCAGCACTCTCAAGCACTTTCTTCATATGCGTAACCTGAGCATCGTAGAGCTTTCTTTGCTTGCTGTCGAACTTAGAAAGCCTTATCTCTTCTATCTTATCGGGCAGATCTTTGAGCACACTCTCCTTAAGTCTCCTTAAGATAAAAGGGCTGACCATATTTCTTAACTGCGCGGTAGCTTCCTCGTCCTTAAACTTGGTGATAGGTGATTCGAAATCATCCCTGAACCGCTCGTATGTGTAGAGAAATCCCGGCATCAGGTAATCAAAAATGCTCCACAGTTCGCTCAGTCTGTTTTCAATCGGAGTTCCCGTAAGTGCAAATCTGTGTCTGCTCTTTATAACTTTTACCGATTTGGACGCAGCTGCCTGGGCATTTTTTATATACTGGGCTTCATCTATGATCTCATAGTCAAATTCAAGGTTCTCATAAAGACCGATGTCACGCTTTAAAAGGTCGTAGGAGGTTATGAGTACCTCCGGCCTATTCTTGGATGAGAGGAGCTTTTTCCTGTCAGCCTGCGTTCCTGTAACAGTCTTAACTTCTATGGAAGGCGCAAACTTTTTAAACTCCTCCTCCCAGTTATAGACAAGGGAAGCAGGGCAGACAATAAGAGACGAGAGCCTACCATTTGCTGAGTTGTTTTCAAGCTCTTCCGATGTCTGTTCTTTTTGTACAACCTGGTTCTGATTTATATTCTGGTCTTGCAGCATAATCTGCTGCTTGCGATAAAGGAGCATGGTTATTACCTGAAGCGTTTTTCCAAGTCCCATCTCGTCTGCAAGTATCCCGCCAAAGCCAAGCTCAGAAATCATATAAAGCCATTTAAAGCCGTATTTCTGGTAGCCTCTTAAAACCCTCTCAAGGCTCTCAGGGACATCAATATCAGCGTCTTTTATTGTATTAAAGTTTCTGACAAGGTTTTTAAAATTCTTATCCCTGTCAGCTGCAATCTCATCATGCTCCTCTAAGAGCTTGTTCACATAAATCGCGCGATATAGAGGAAGGTGCAGCTTACCCCTGGTAAATTCCTTGGCGGATATTCCCATAGCCTGCATGGTTACAAGTAGTTCCTCTAAGGTATCATCCTGCTCAAGTCGTATGAATTCTCCGTTTCTTAGTTTAAAGAACTTCTTCTTTTTGCGATAGCTCTCAAGCAGATCTAAGAGCTCATCCTCTGACATGTCATCTGTTGTGACATCGAGATTCATTATTCCGCTCTCAACTGAGATTCCAAGCCTTATTGCAGGAGCCTTGCGGATTTTCAGTCTCTCAAAATCCTTGCTGGCTTTGATGTCTCCATATGCCATAAGCTCACGAAGACCGTCATTTAGAAGATCGAAGGTGTTGTCTCCGTTTTTCTCACAGCTAAAGGTCTCTCCATTATCACTTTCATCAGGAAGATATTGCATCATCGTTTTTATGGCTGACTGCTCATAGTTTATATCCCTTGAATCAGGCAGCGGATAATCCTCATCCCGGAGCTTGTGAATGAAAAGCTCCTCATCTCCGTACTTTGCCATGATTCTTCCTGTGATAAGATCCTCATCCGCATCCAGATAAAATGTGAGCTCACATTCAGGTGGCATGAACTGTCCAATATTTTCCCCATCTGTATCATGCACATTTATGTCATGACTATCAATCATCTGAGGCAGCATCCTGTAGTAAAACTCTGAGAGCTTTCTTTTGCCTATAGCAAACTCTGCTCTGCCATCTCTGGAATTATCAATAAGGAGCTCCATGATGGGGGATAGCTCTTCAACTCTTGTAAAAATCCCTTTTGCTTCGTCTATCGCATAGATGTGGTCTTTTCCGTGACATATAAAGGGGAGCTCTGCCGTAACGAAAATCCCGTTAAATTGATCATCGTCATCAAACATAGTATTCATATAGACGTCTGAGGCAATCTTGCTATTGCCAATTTTAATCCTGCTTAGTTTTTTCTCACCGGCAACAAAACCGTTTAGTTCCAGAGTCTCTCCATAGGCAGCATCATAGAACCTGTCCAGCTGTTCCGGAGACAGGTCTATTTCATCCTTTATAAGATTTTCATTATGATATAAATATTCCTTCTCAAACCTGTTTCTGATATATTCAGCTTCTTTTATGGCCATTTCTATAATTGAATAATATTTTTCAGATTCCTCATCGAAGTCATTATCCATGAACGAAAGTATGTAATTTTTTCCAAACTTCATACTTCCGTGCTTTTTTCTGGCCTCTACCAGCTCATTTATTCTCTTTAGAATATATAGTTTTTCAATGCCTATCTTGAATGAAACGCAAACACTTGAAAAAGCATCATCTTTAGAAATATGAAGTCTTGGGACAAGCCTTATCAGGCGGTTTTTAACAACATTGTCCTCAATTTTCCTGATACTGTTCATCTTCTTGTAGCCGTTTAAAATCCTGCTGCCTATAAGGTCAGTATCATCGCCGGGATTGTATTTTTCTATGTATTTATCCGCCAGCAAAAGAAGTGCCACCCTATGCTCGCAGAGGCTGTCATACCTTGGCGAATAGTAGCCGTAATAACTGAGGTTCTTGTGAGGATGTGTGCAGTATGAATTGACAATGCGGTCTCTTGTAAAGGTGATTTCAATAAAACTGTCATTAGAATATTTGCCGGTGAAGGTTCCCTTTACCTCAAGCGCAAGCTCTCCCGAGTACTCGTCATATCCCGAAATATAACATGAATTAACTTCTGTGATTCTGACATTTTCATTTGCTACAAGTTCCCGGGCACGCTCCATATCTTCACTTTCTATAGAGCTCTTCATTATGATATTTTTTATATTAAAATATGTACGCCCTTTATCAGATAGAAACTCCTGCTCTGATGCCAGAGATACGCCTTTATTTTCATGCTCCCATTCGTACATGACTGCTGCCATGTGTTTACAGGTGTATCCATCCTGTGAATAGGGGCAATTGCAGTGAAATCTTAAGAATCCGGTTTTTAATCCGTTAACCCTGACGTTGTATATATTTGTTCCAAGAACTCTTGCAATGCAGCCATCCTCTGTCTGAACAAAGCCCTTGACCTTGCCTTTTTGATAATAGTCCCTGCCGCGGGATAATATTTTTGTTGTGAAATAATCAGTCCATTTCATTGTTATAGTGGTTCCAATCGTTGTAATTTATTTTGTCTAGCAATTTCCGGTATAAACAAACTTAAGATTTTCTCTGGCCACATCTGTCAGATGATATACATGCTCTACATCCGTAGCGTCTCTGTCCGTTAGTTTGAATCTTGGAAAAAATTTGGAAATATGAAGCGGAATATCCTGTCCTATTTTTATTCCGTCTGCGTCTTTTAATGATGAAACCCATTGTGACAGCTGTCTGATCTCATCTTCTGAGTCATTTTCACCGGGGATAATAAGCGTCGTGATTTCTACATGACAGTGCTTAACCGCTTCCTCTATGAAATCCATCACCATTTGCCTGTCGCCCTTGATGAAATCCTTATAGAATGAATCCGAAAAGCTCTTTAAATCAATATTCATGGCATCAATGTACGGAATAATTTCATTTAATACATCAATGCTCGCCATGCCATTTGATACGAGTACATTTACCATTCCATTTTCATGGACAAGTCTCGCAACATCCCTTACATACTCATAACAGACAAGAGGCTCATTATAGGTAAAAGCCACGCCTACGTTGCCACGGTTTTTATATTCAAGAGCAAGCTCAGCCAAGGCCTCAGGTGCAAGATACTCTGCTCTATCCTGAAAAACATATGCCTCTTTTGACCATGATATCTCATAGTTCTGACAAAATGGACATCGCAGATTACAGCCGTAGCTCCCCACAGAAATAATCTTACTTCCTGGCATAAATCTTGCAAGCGGCTTTTTCTCAATAGGATCAAGGGCTATGCTTGTGATTTTCCCATAATTAACAGGAACGACTTCGCCACCTGCTGCCGTCCTTACTTTACAAAAACCGAGCCCGCCTTCTTCAATTTCGCACCTTCTGTAGCAGACGTTACATTTAGCCATTTTTCCCCCTTACTGATGATACGAATTGCTTCGTTTCTCTGAAGCTCTCGCAGTTCTAAAACATTCAGAATCCGCTAATTTACTATGTAAATTGCTACTTCCTCATGTTTTACGGGTCAACAAGTCATAAATAATCCCGATGTATTCCATTATAAATACATCGGGATATAAATAACAACTTGCTAAATATATAGTGTAATCTTCTCTTGTTCGTCACAGAGGTGAGTATTATAGCCCCTGTTCATTCATCGATATGTTGTGACAAAGATAGAATATAACCGCTTGGTGAAACCATGATATTTATCTTGGAAGATCCGGTATCAATTGTATCATGTGCAGCTTCATGCCTTGCCTTATGAAAACCACGTGCCTCCAGGAATTCAACAGCTTCCTCCAGATTATCCACGTTTACACGAATCATAGTCCATTCGCCTGATCCTTGTGAAATATCCACTGTAAAGCCACTGGAATCTTTCATTCGTACATCAGTAACATTTGTTTTACCATGAAACTACGCTACATGAGAATAATTATATCACTTTTTATTTTTTGGAAGGCGTAAAGTATACTCTCCATTCTCAGCAACTTGTAACATCAAATCAGCATTCATGCTCTTATTTAGGCACAGCCTGACATTAGCCATATCGCTATAGTCAACGAAATGCTCAGCCTTGTCCCTTGTATTGCCACTCTTCATCTTTCTGTCTATAAGCCTGTTTCTGAGAAGCTCCTCATCTGCGCCTATGAAAATCGTATAGTCAGATAACTCTTTTAATTCGCTCCAGCCATCTTCATTCAGAAGAAGGTAATTGCCCTCTAACAAAACTATATCTCTGCTTATAGTGATCGCATCCTCCACCGGATTATGAAGATGCCTGTCATAGGAAGGCCATCCGATTGTTTCTGTATTAATGAGCTTTTTGATTCTCTCATTAAGGAGTTCTAAGTCAAACGTAACCGGCGCTCCCTTGATATCTACCATCAGTATCTCTTTTCCATCCCTCAGGGTTGTGTGTGAAGTCAGATACTCCTGTCTTCTGTGGAAGCCATCCATCCCAATCGCCTGAATATCTGTAATCTCCTCGTCCTCCTCCGACAGCTTCTGAAGGAAAGAAGCCAGCGTACTTTTCCCTGCTCCGGGAGGCGCCGCAAGAAACACAAGTATCCTGCGGTTTTTCTCCTTCTGAAGAGCGGTGAGCCTTTTCAATAGAGGATAAAAAATATCGTTTATTGATTTTTCAGAATAATTGGCATCTACATCGATGCCATTAATGTTTACGGAATAATTCATGGTTGTGCCTTTCCAGTGTTATTCTTTTATTAATTTACTCTTATACACCAAGATTGTCTATGATATAACTCTTAATTTTATTTGACGCTCGTCAAATATTTAATTATAATATTAATATAATATATTTGACGCTCGTCAAAATTTCTTTTACCAAATGAGGTGTGAAATAATGGCTAAGCTTATCTTAGAAAAACAGGATCTAACATATTTGCAGTGGTCGCACATACGCAGTTCAAGCGGAACAGCCGGAACTTTTTTAAAAGCGACTTCGTCTCTTCATGGTAAGAAGAAATACTATAAGCTTTCTAACTTTGATTCCGCAAAGGGCATTGTTGGACATGAATGTATTAACGAAATAATTGTCGACAGGCTTCTTGATGTCTTCGGGATAGATCACCTCGAATATGAACTCATCAATGCTTATATTGAAATAGAAGGGAATGTATATAGCACTTATCTCTGTGCTTCTGAAGATTTCAAAGAGCGCGGTGAAAGCAAAATTGCCCTTGATGACTACTACCGTGCCAATGCCGAAAAAGGCGAATCGCATTATGACTTTTGTAAAAGAAAAGGATGGCAGGAATACATAGATACTATGATTGTTCTGGATTACCTTATCCTAAACAGAGACAGACACGGAGCCAATATAGAAGTTCTCAGAAATGCCAGAAAACATACTCTCAGAATCGCGCCCCTATTTGATCATGGCGTATCCCTTCTATACTCCTGCGCCAATGATGACGCAGCCATGAACTTTGATATACTTGCTGATAAGCCCTGTAACAATTTCATTGGAAGCTTTTCCTGCTATGACAATCTGAGTCTTCTGCCAAAAAACAACCGCCCACTCAAGAGAATCTTGAAGCCACATCACAAGGACATCATTTTCGAGAATCTTAATGGTATTATTTCAGAAACATTCATAAACAGAATTTGGGATATGATTTACGAAAGGTACTTGATATATGAAAATTTATGAGATACTTGACGAAGAAACAAAAGCAATAGTTGGAACCCTGCTGTACTATGAAAAAGAAAGATCATTTATCATAGAACTTACAGACTCCCTTGATGAATGGGACGCGCCTCTTCTTTTTACCAATCTGGTAGATAGGGGCATCTATACTGTGCCAAGGGACTTGAGTTTTTTATGGGTAAAAGAACGAATAATTCCCAGCGGTCGTCAGAACATCGGTGATATTCTAAATAACCACAAATTGAAAGAATATGATGAAATGAAATTTCTAGAGCTCGCAAGCGGCCGCTGCAGTCAGGATTCTTTATGCATAAAAAAAGCTGAGAAGTTACCGGAATATGTAACAAAGAGGCAAAAGTATAATCTCAAGGACTGCACCGTTCTTACCGATTATCATTTGCTTTGTTTTTTTAACGACAATACCACAAGAAAAATATCTCTCAAATCACTTGAAAATATAGAGGGCGTTGATAAAGTAGTTGCAAATGCTACACTTTTTGCTTCCGCAGAGCTTGGAACCGATGGATATTTCGTCTCTTTTGACAATTCTATCGATATTCCTGCCTGGGCTCTATATAAAGAAGGTCAAAAAGTTCCACTAACATATGAAGACTTTCTTGCTTTTGCCAAAAACAACCTCGAAGATACATCTTCCAGCTGCGAAATCCTTGAATGCTCCCGTCAGAACCTCGCATACATGGTCAAAGAAAACCAGCTTTCTCCCTTTAAAGAAAATGTGAAAGGGAATCTGTATCTGAGAAAAGATGTGATGAGAAACAGGTGGTAAGGATTTGATGTGTTCCTCTTCTTCGGTTATGTCTGATTTATCAAACAAGATCGCTGTAACTCTGCCAAAAGTTTTTCTGTTTATTATACAATTAACATTTAAGCTGGTCTAAAACCAATTTAATTTGAGAAGATATTATAAAAAACGTCCCCACGTATTACTTTCTGAGCAACTTTAAGAATAAATCCCGCTTCTTATCAAGTACACTCTGACCAAGTTCACTATGTTGAGCTCCATCAATCTCTATTACCAGCTTTATAGTAGGCATAAAAAAATCAACCTGCTGGTTCGAATATTCCTTACTTGCATCAACAACAATATCATGTATTTTTACTTCAGGAATAATAAATTGCTGAATATATGGAATATCTGAGAATTCTTCTTTTAAAGTTTTATATTAGAATATGTAAGCTGGATTATCTCCGTTAGGATTATATCCTTTTATTGTATTACCCCAATCCGATTTTGCCTCGCTTACAAAACGAATAGTACTATGAGGACATTCAATCATATGTTTTTTAGATATTTTGACGGTGTTGTAGGACATCCTCTCCGTAGAATATTCATAAGAACACATAGTATTTGATAATACTGGTTATTAACATCAAGCTCATTTTCTACATTTGATATACAGAAATTCGAATCGGCATTTATATAGTTTGCAGAATGATATATATCCATCAGCAAAGACCTCCGATTTTTTATAGATATTGTGTATTCTTCTTCCATGTCATCATATGTTATCATGAAAGCTTTTTATCCACTTTTCTTCATGATTCAGCCCCAATCCAACTCAAATCGAGTACTAGTAAGAACTATTACTAGTTGGACATACAATTATTCTTTTTATACTACACTAGAGTGCTATTCTCTTTTTTTATTTGAGGAGAAACTTGAAACAAACTGAATAAAAAATTCATCTTTTAGCAGTAGAAGTAAACAAAAATACACCCCCGCACATAATATCACACACGTAACCAATGCAATAAAAGGATTCCTTACCATATTCATTAGCCATAAGCACAAAAAATGAATAGCAATGCTAGCAACAAAATACTTCCACCCCATAGTCAATAACTCTTTTATTCTTATGATATCTCTCGCATAGAATAGCATCATTGAAGTTATAACCAATTCCCCAATTACGCTCGCTATACCTGCTCCATAACACCCGTATAATTCAATTAAAAAAGTATTCAGTATTAAATTTATGGTAGCTCCTGTAAAAATTGTAAATGTAAACTTTTTGTCTTGTTTTGTTGGAATAAGCCATTGTACACCAAGCACATTACTAATTCCTATTATCAGTATTAAAGGTGAAAGAATTTTGGTAAGCAATACTGCTTTACTGTAACCATTCCCTAAATATAAAGGAACAAACAAATCAGCTACACTTCCCATCCCCACCGCCAATGGTACACCTATAAACATAGCATATCTAAATGAATACAATATACTATTCGTTAATTTTTCTTCTTCTTCATTCGCAAAATAATATGAATTTCTGGGTATCATAACTGCTCCAAGCGCTGTAATAACCGTAAGTGCCATTCTAATAATTCTCTCAGAATACTCGTAATTACCATTCTCAATCTCACTTTTAGTAATAATCCCAATCAATGTCTTGTCAAAAACAGTATAAATTGTGGTAGCTATAGTAGGAATAAATAACGTGATAGCAGACGGAAAGTACTTTAGTGGAGATAAATCCTTGAGCTTCACAGAAAAAAAAGCTGATGGTATGCGAGCCCATAGTGAAACACTGCTAAAAAAAATAGTCAAGCTTTGGATTAATGCATACTTTAGCAAATCATATTCATTTTTCACAAACAGAAAAATGCATCCAAATCCTATGCTCTTTACTATAATATTTCTAATAACAATAACTTTGAAATGTTCATTTCCTTGAAATAAATATGTTATATCAAACAATACAGCAACTATATTTATTGATAAAACACATAACAATTTAGCATTTCCAATACTATGTCCATAAAAAAAACACAATAAGCCATAACACACTAAAGCAAACCCTGTAGAAATTAGCTTAGCAAAAAAAATATTCCAAAAAGCCTGTTTTTGCTGTTCGCTATTGTCCTGATTATAAGCCACTATTCTCTGTGCTAATTTAGGAAATCCCAATGAAGCAAGCAGAACAAAATATGTCACAACCGAATTAGCAAAACTATATGCTCCTGAAGCATTTTCCTCCAGCGTTCTAGCTATATATGGTGTAATCATAAAAGGAACAAGCAACATAAATATTTCATATATTAGATTATAAAAATAATTATTCCTTATTCTCTTTTCCATAAAATCATAAATATATATTTTTAATCATATATTGTGTGTTAATCATATTATCCATTATTTTTCATATAATCTATCATACGCTTATATGACTCTTTTAAATCAACGTTAGGTTTCCATCCTAATTTTCTCAGTTTTTCAGATGATAGTTTAAGATGTATTTCTGAAGGATACCCATATCGATTTTGCTCAGGAATATCGTATTCAACTTCTAATTTACCATCACCAAAGCTTTCAACTACCATCTTTGCCATAGCTGATATTGTTGAATGATTATCCTCATTAACCACATTATAGGCTTCACCGACTACACCTTTAAGCAGGATATCTATTAATGCTACTATTGCATCCATGATATAGACATAATTTCCTTCTGATTTCCCATCAGTATGTAATACAATATTGTTCTTCTGAATTACACTTTTTGCAAATTGAGCAAACACCCTTGTCTCTGATTGCAAAATTCCAACTCCAAATGTTTGTGCCAATCTGGCTATTTTTACTGGCACATTATATTCTTTCATATATGCAATACACATATTTTCACACATTCTTTTAGACTCTGGATAATTATTCCTAATTACAAGAGGATTTAGATAACCGGCCATATCCTCAGTAACATTTTCACTATCTTTTAAATCTCCATACATTTCCATCGAAGAAACATAAAGAAATGTTCTAACGTTCTTTTCTACGGCAAAATCTAAAACATTCATTGTCCCAATTATAGCAATCTTAATAGTATCTACAGGTTTCTCAATCATATTTTTAGATTTAGTTTCTGATGCCGTATGAATGATATAATCAATGTTCCCATCATAACTAATATTATTTTGAATCAAATCACATTCAATAAACTCTAAATTATTTGATCCATAGTAATCATAGAAGATATCTTTTGCCTTTTTTTTAGATCGAATCAACGCAATTATATGAATATTCAAATTACTCTTAGTATTATAAGACATAAAAGTCTTTATAAGCATTGATCCAATGTAACCTGTAGCACCAGTTATAAGTATAGTGGAATTGCTCAGTGCTTCTAATTTAATCTGCAGCTGGCTTAACTCATCAAACTCTTTTTGCAAGTACTCATCCATATTGTTCACTTTCTTATAGCCCATAAATCTGAGAATTATCTCTTGCATCCATTAACGCTCTACAAATGTAATAATCTGTTGGAGTTGTCACTTTAATGTTTTCTGATGGTCCCTGTATAATATGAATGGTTTTACCAAAATATAACATCATAGAAACTGAATCTATAAAATCGTGTTTATCTAATTCTATTGCTTTTCTATGTGTTTCTAATATTTCATCCAAGAAAAAACACTGCGGAGCGCGCGCTAAAAGACATTTTTCCCTGTCAAACGACGAAACTATATTTGATTCCCCATTACTCATTACAATAGTTTCTATAGCAGGTGCTACAGTTATTGCTGAGCCAAATTTGTAAACAGCCTCTATACATTCAGTGATAAGTTTTTCATCAATCAATGGACGTACTCCATCATGAATTAAAACAACACTTTTTTCGTCTCTAACTTCAATTGCTTTTAGTCCATTGAACTGAGAATCAAGTGCTGTTTCTCCACCATTAACAATCCATTTTACTTTTTTTATTCCATACTTTAATAGCATTTGTTCTAATTTTTTCTTCCACTCTGGTATTGACACTATACAAATAGCATCTATTCTAGAATGATTTTCAAATTGTTCTATTGTATGTATAATTATTGGCTTTCCATATATTTCTAAAAACTGCTTTGGCTTCCCACGACTATTCATTCGTTTTCCAGCACCACCAGCAAAAATCAAAGCTATATTTTGCATTGTATAATCCCCCTACTATCACACTTTTTTATTATCCTACTGTAATTCGGATCCTTTTTAAAAATTTGATAGAAACTGCCCAAATAAAAAATGTAATAATAAACGATATAGTAACAAATCTATCATAAAAACGATCACTAAAAAAACAAAAAGCTATTCTAATAAACACATCGGAGTACACAATTACTGACAATTTTATCCCATCCGGGTCAAATATAGCTCGTTTTGAAACTTCAAAAATAAATTGAGATATTAATCCCATTAGACCACATAGAACTATAACTCCTACATAATGGAAATCATGATAGAATGGATAAAAAGTAGTAGCAACATTCCCTAGCGCTTTTTTATTCACAAATCTATATGCCAAATCTGCTCTATGTATTAAAAACCTAAGTCCAAAATTCCTGCCTAATGAATTTTCAATTTGATTGAAAGTACTATATCCCCAGATTCTAGGTGGAATCCATTCTTTCTGAGCATAATAATCAAGGTTCAAAATGGGGGCACTTAAATTAATAGATATATGTTTCAACATTCCTGCCTGGACATTTCTTCCAGTCAACTGTGCCATCCCTTTAAATGAAAAGGCTAAAAGTATTAAAACTAATAGAAAACCAATAATATACTTAAATGGTAAGCTACTTATTCTTCCAACTGACGCGCACCATAAAAAATAGAACATTGGTACTATTGATAAAATAAAGTAAATCAATTTCCCCCTTGATCCTGTCACAAAATAGTTTAGGCAGACTAAAATAATATTGATTATAGCCCCAACATTCCATCTTCTTTTTGTAAGGTAGTTATCGATTAAAACGTAAACCCATAGCGTACCTATTGCATACACAATGATATTTAAATAGTTAACATATCCTGGCAGGGTACTTTCATCAATCTTTGTTACACTCAGTATTCTGTATGCATGAATAATGCTTGCGATACTACCTCCTGAATTCCTACTTCCAACTATTCTTCGCACCGAACGATAGAAAGCATATAAAGCTATAGTGTTGAAACATATGGATATTATCACTTTATCAAAACCAACATTTACCCCTCTTGTATGAATTATCTTTTTCTTGTAAGAAATTGGTATCAACATGCCTTTAATAATTGCAGCACAAATAATAAATGATGTAATTCCAAAAATAATAATTAAACATGTATTAACATGCAAACCAACACTCCAATATTCAATATTTCTAATTAAATCCAGCAATGCTACAACAAACACTGCGCTAAAAACACACGCTGGTGAAATAATATTCTTTTCAAATAGAACAAATGAAAGCACAAATTCAACTATTATTATTGCTAACAAAATATAAATAATCATATTTTAACTCTTTTTCTCAAGCCATCAACAATAAACCAGAAAAAAAACGCCATATACTTTGTTTTACGAAGAAATTTTACCCTTTTCATTTCCTCGCCAGCTCTATAATACACCATAGGATAATTTTCTTTTATTCTATGCTCCATATCAGTCAGCAAACAAAAATTCTTAATATTTTTTGGCATTTCCAAAAGCATACAAATTGTTGAAGCATAATAAGTCCCAACCCTTTGAGCCAGAAAATCATTTGCTACAAAATTCTTGCAAACCATTCTGCATATAACATCATCAACATATAATATATCTTTATAATGTTTACATATACTTCTCTTTGATGTACTCTGACTCGTATCACCTATTCTATATCTATACAACACATTATTGGAAAAATATATGTTCTCGACTTTTTTTAATGTTTGTACTAAGTAAATCCTATCTGTATATAGTTTTTTTTCAGGTAAATTCATCCAATCTCTATTAACAAGATCTGTTCGAAAAGTAAAACCCCATGCAGCAATGTCTCCGCACCCAATCAAATTATCTATGTGGCCAAAAGTAATATCGTCAGGAAAATCAAATATATTTTCTTTTGTAAATGCTCCAAATTTTGCTGCTTGAGATACAATAGCATCAATATCTATTCCAGATAATAGAAAATCTATTAGTTTTCTCAAGGCATCCGGGCATAGACAATCATCTCCATCTAACAATCTAAAGTATTTGCCTCTTGCTATTTTTACACTAAGATTTATAGTAGATCCATATCCACCATTCTCCTTTTTTACATATATTATGCTATTTGGCCATTGATCAACATATTTCTGAACTAATTCACTAGTTGAATCATTGCTTCCATCATCTACAATTATAATCTCTAAATAATCCATATATTCATCTACAATTGTAGAACTCAGTGCTTCTTCAATATATTTTTCAACATTATATGCTGCTACAGAAATTGTAAGTATTTTATTTTGCATCTTATCTCTACTCAATATTTATTGTGTAAAATACGGTATACAGTTTCTGATGCTTTACCATTTTCAAAAGAACCAAGCAAATCCAAATGGTCTTTCATAGCATCAGCCATTTCTTTATCTGATAAATTCTTTATGCAATTGATTAGTTCCTCATTACTATTGGCAATCGGTATTCTCCACTCTTTTATATTTTTGTACAAACCTCTATTAGCTAAATAATTATCCTCATCTGGTATGAATAAAATACATGGCCGTAAAAGTAATGCATAATCCCAAATACAAGAAGAATAGTCTGTAATTAGCATATCGGCTGCGCATAATAATTCTTGCATATCAGGATACTTAGATGCATCAATATAACCTTTACAAGAAAGATAAGATAACGGATGTGGTCTTATTATTATTTCGCATTCCTTACCATATTTCTCTACAACTTCAGAAATAATAATCTCAAAATCAGGATGCTCTATTTCTGTAGTTCCATCATAACGCCATGTAGGAGCATACAAAACAATAAATACATCACTTTTTAATCCATACGCTTGTATCACTTTGTCTCGATTTGAACTTACCTTTTTTTTATCAAAAAAAACATCATTTCTTGGAAGACCGCTCGTGACCACTTTGCCAAAATAGCCAAACTCATTAGGAATAATCTCTTCAGAAAAAAAACGACTACTTGATAAAAAATGAGTTGTTTCCTCAGAATTCATTATCAAACTCTTTTTAAAAAGAGCATCATTTTTTAATTCTCCTAATGCAACCCTTTTATAGCACCCTCCCCCATGCCATGTATTAATATGTATTTGACCCTTTCTTAATGGAATCCATGAAAATGATCCCACATTATTTATACTTGCATATGCAGTAGCTTCATAATAAAAACGCTTTAAAGAATTATATTTTACTGCTGTGATCCCCCATTTTTTTAGCCACTTGTAATCGTAAGGATGGTTAAAAGCCCATATTATTTCCCAACCTTCATTTTTATCATTTAAATATTCTGATAAATATTTAGGACTACAAGAGTATTGTTCACCGCGATAACTATTAAAAATAATTCTATTATTCTTAAGTTTAAATACATGCAATATATGAATAACACTACGCATTGCGTATATTTCTAAAATTCTAACTAATGAACTAACTCGTATCTTCAACTTTTCCCCTTGTCTATTCCTACTTATTATCCAACATAATAGTAAACATTAGTAACACTGACAAATCTTTCCGTATCAATATTATTTTATTTGTATTACTGATTCTCAATACTATCCTCAAATACTTTTGCATCAACAATAAACCGATACCAATACGCTTGTAGAAAATGATATATTTTCCCTTGAGTCCCATCTAAAAAACCTAACATGAAATAATATCTTATTAGGTAATACATTTTAGCTCTCATTAACAAAGGTAATCTATAATAACATCCTTCTTTTAACAGCCTAATCATTTTTGCCTGAAAACTCATATTTACCACTTCATTAGTCTTTGCTTTCCTTCGCGTTTTATATTCTAAATAATCTGCCTTTTCTCTAATGCTATATCCATTATGCTTATTTATCCACCACGTCAAATCCTTTTTATTTTCATCCACCAAGTCATTTTTAAACCTAATAATTGCATTGCCCTTAACAACAATATGTTCATCCATTTTTCGCTTTTCACATTCTCCATAACCATATCGAAATATCCTTAAAAAAAACCTAGGGTACATACCACCAAATCTTATCCATCTCCCCATAAATATGATACGTCTTTTGATTTCAACTCCATAAACATTTGACTTTATTTTTTTTAATCGCGTATTTATTTCACTAATCAGTTCTGGAGTAAGATACTCATCTGCATCAATCCGAAAAACCCACTTAGTACTAATCAATGTATTATTCAACCCCCAGTTAAACTGAGTAGAATAATCCGTCCACTCATGCTCATAGAAATCAATAGTTATATTTTTTTCCCTAAACTCCTCAGCCAATCGTTTACAAATTTTCTCAGTATTATCATCACTAAAACTATCGACTATCACAAGCCTCTTTGCCACATTGCTGCATGATCTTATACATTTTTCAATATTTAATTCCTCATTTTTAGTAAGAATAAGCACCGTAAGATCATTCATCATACTATCACCTTGCAAAATACTTTATTATTTCAACACTTAAACAATATATCCAATAAAGTCTACTATACCCATTTCTAGCATATGTATTACGTTTCATAGAAACTCTATAAAGCATGTTTTTTATACTTCTCTCAGTGCTCATCCCTCCCAGCGTATAATGAGCAAGAATCTTATTTGATACACACATCCTTATTCCGCCCTTATTCGCGCGCAAAATCATATCAAAATCATCGTCCAAATTCTTCTCTAGATATGGGTAATCAATAAGTACCTCCTTAAGTGCAAACATTGTTGGATGGCAAAAATGCGCGGTTGTCCATATCTTATCTATTTTTGCACGTTTAATATATATCCTATTTTTTCCATGGATCATTATACTTGCCCAAGCTATTCCATACCTTTTCCTTTTATAAAGATCCACCATCTCTTCAACAGCAGTTGGCTCATACCAATCATCAGCATTTATATTTCCTATAAGTAAACCCTGAGCTATATGTATGCCCTTATTAAGCGCCTCATACATCCCACTGTCTGGCTCGGATATGATCTTAATTTTTTTCCCATTCATAAACCTATCCTGATAAGCTTCTATTACTTCAAGAGTATTGTCATTGCTTGCTCCGTCAACAACAATATATTCAATATTTTCATAAGTTTGATTTAAAACAGACTCAATCGCTTTAGCAATTGTCTTTTCCCCATTAAATACAGGTGTAATAATTGAAACCAATATATCTTCTGTTTGCATTCTGTTTACCTTAGACAACAGCCGAATTATAAACAACGGCAGCCACGTCATGAAGCATCACAACGCGCTGCCGCTCAATTAATCGTTATTTATGCTCCCCAATATAAACTCTTTTCATAAAGTTTATGCACTTATCCTTTCAAGTGCTTCTCATAAGAAAAATCCCCATAGAGCCCCTCTGCTCTATAGGGATATTATACGCTAAATACTGGGTGTTGTCATTGAAATAATCTATATTTGGACGTTTCTGTCATATATTTTAATTCATCATTCTCACCAAAAGAAAAATCAGCAAATCTTCTTCTGTATTTTCTCAACCTCTGATTCAAGATGATTTACTCTAAGCACAAGTGTTTCGTATTCAGATCTGTAAGTAACCACTTCTGCAAGATGTCTTTGCAGATCCTGATGCCCTTCAGCAACTCTCTGAGTATTGGGAACAATTTCATTTTCAATCTGGAGTTTTATACTTGTAACATCACTTTTGACATCACTCATATCTTTCTCCAAAATAGATATCTTACTGTCCATTACATCGAGTCTGCCATCCATTACATCGAGTCTGCCATCCATTGCATCGAGTCTGCCATCTATTGTATCTAATTTATTTAGTATAATTTCGAATTTTTCATCAGTATTCATTCTGTATCCTCCAAGCTATTATTTTACTAACTAGTACAAAAATAATATCACGTAAAATAATGTTAATCCATATGACATACTAGCCAAAAAACAAGCACACATGGTAAAAACTCTACTCATTGTCATATAAGCTTATGCTTTTTCCTTTAAAGCTACATATATCGAATCGACATCATAACCCGGTGCATATTCCTTAGCGACATCACAGATAGACTGAATGGTAGTTATATCTTCCTCCAATTCCTCAGCTATTATTTCTACAGTTTTTCTCTTTATTAGCTTTTTGCAAACCAGCTTAATCAGATGTTTATCGATTCCTTCTTTAATTCCTTCACTAAACCCTTCAACATATCCATCATTCCGCACATTTCTAAGATGTAACTCTTCGTTATATTCTGTTAGTATGCTCATATATGCCTCCGATCTTTGCTTTAAAAGGAAATCTTTAAGTATTCCATCCTCAATGCAGCTTTTAATTGCTTCATCTACAGCCTTATCCGCATCCATGGATTCTGCATTAGTCCTAACTCTCGCTATAAGTTCTGAATAATCTGACAATACTTTGCAGCCATCTAGCAATTGTTTGTTATGCCCCTGATTCACATTATACACATCTGCTGTCATTTCTATACAGCTCCCAGGTTTTTCAAATGCTGCCGACAGTTTGAGTTGTTGATAATCCGGTAACACATCATTACCGTTATAAAAAACAACATACTTTGGCGTTGGTAACTTAAGCACGTCTTTTTGATATAGATCAAGCCCTTTAAGTTCTATATAGCTACCATACAGTTTAGACAGATACAAGAAACCTCTTAGTGGCATATTCTTATTTATAGTACTTTGATGCTCCCACAGATTTATTTCTGCTTGAAAAAGAAATGACACGTCATTCTTCATTTTCATGTACACTGTGTCTTCCATCGTGTTAAATTCTAATGCATCTAAATCTGTATAGTCAGTCCCAGCTACTGCATTATATAATTCCAGTGCGTAAACCTTATTTTCTTCACTACCAAATAGTTTTCTAAATAATCTGTCTTTATGTTTATTATTTGTTGTAACAATTTCTTCTGACAAGTATGTCCTTACCTCCTAATTTTAGCCCATGCAGCAGCAAAATACCACCGCATGAGCCATTACATATCTACTTTTTCACTCTCCTCCAAGCTTTCGATGATACCTTCGAATTATCCTTTTTAGGCCGCGTAAAGGATATAGTCCCACCTGATATTTTGCCGCTTACAGACTGGTGGCACTCAGAGCAAAGGATTACTATTCTGCCGGTTTTCTTAGTGTGTTTGTAATAGTATTTTCCATTGTCATGTTTGCCGCGAAAGGATGCCGTTGTGCCCGATGCTTCCCTGGTGTTTCTACCACAAGTCTTGCATGAACGCTCCTGAACCACCTTAATTTTTTTACCTTTTACCTTAACAGACTTAACTGACCAGTCTCCATATTTATGTTTACCTGTGGGAGGGATAGATTCTGTCTTTGTGGCATTGCACATTGTGCAGGTACCGGTTTTTATGCCCTCATCTGCGCAGGTGGCTGCCCTTGTCACCTTCCATTTATATCTGTGTTCTAACCTGCTGCCTGATTGCTCCGACGTAGTAAAGCCGCAAACACTGCATGTTCTTTCAGTTATCTTTGGCGATTTGCATGTTGCACTTTGCGTTTTAGCTCTCGCAAATCTATGGCCTTTTGCCGGTATCTCTTCTGTTTCTATTACCTCGCTACAGTTTTTGCATATGTAGGATTTCACCCCCGGCAAAGTGCATGTTGGTTCTTTGGTTCTTTCCCATTTGCATTTGTGATCAAGCTTGGGAATAATCTCTGTTTCAAGAATTTCCTCACAATCCTGGCATATCCTTATATCTTTACCAAATCTGCTGCAGGTTGGTTTAATCACACTAACCCATTCATATTCATCGTGCATGCAATTTTGAGCATGCACTGTGGTAGTCGTCATAACCAATATGTATAGAGATAAAACTCCCGCAAAAACAATAGTTACAGCCATACGCCCACTCTTCCTGGCTGCTTCAATATTCATATAAATAAAATCCTCCTGTACTAATTTTTTCTGTTATATAACAATGTAAAAAATATCCTGGGATATCTTCTGCCATTTGTCTAACGGCAGACCTCGTCAAGAATTGACGTGAGTATGAAAATATCACTTTTCAAAAGTGAAAACAAGTGCCTTAATATATTCTTAAGAATGTCTTCAACAAATCTTAAACATCTCACATTGTGTTTAATTTTTGTTTTTAACACTTGCATTATGATTTTAAATGTGTTATTTTACTTAAGCATCATTTCTGATGCCTCCGATTGAAATCATTCATTCGGATTTCCCATTAAATATTATTTGTGCACAATAATGGACTAAAACAAATAATTACTAAGGAGATTTTATGCTATCTGAAGAAATAACTACTGACTCCAACGTTCAATATCAGTATATGAACGCTACCGGAGAAATAAAATATAATATGACCAATGACTATATGTTCAGAATGGTTTTGCAACGAGACAAGAATACTCTGACCAATCTTATCAGCTGTGTGCTTGATATTCCTCTGCACATGATACTCGATGTAAAAATAGAAAATGTAATTGAACCCGGCGCTGCAATTAATAACAAAGAGTATCAGCTTGATATAATGGTTCTGCTAAATGGCAATACTTATATCAATCTAGAGATGCAGGTCGTAAACTACAATAACTGGCCTGAGAGGTCTCTTTCATATTTGTGCAGACGCTTTGATAATGTCAGCCGTGGCAAGGATTATTCCACCGTAAAACCTGTGTACCATATTGGTTTTCTTGACTATACTCTTTTTGAAAATCACCCTGAGTTCTTTGCCAAATATCAGATAAGGAATGCGCAGGATGGGTACCTGTATACTGACAAGTTCAATCTTTATGTGATAGAATTAAATAACATCAATCTTGCATCTGATTATGATAAGCGCCTCGGTATTGATAGCTGGGCAAAGCTTTTTAAAGCAACTACATGGGAGGAAATACAAATGATCGCAGAAGACAATCCTTCAATGAAATCCACAGCCGAATCCATTTATTTATCCAACTCAGACTTTGCTATACAGGAGCAGTGCCGCGCCAGAGAGGATGCGATTGCACATGAAAAATTCCAAAAAGAGCTTATAGATCATCAAAAAGATGAAATAGAACGTCTGACAAAACTGTTAGATGACAATGGCATAAAGCATTAAAAATAATCTTTGTCAATGTGACCCTTTCCAACACAAATATGAAGGCTAATTCCTACATTTTACCGGAATTAGCCTTTAACTATCATAATATTCACACTGTCCTGTTACCGGCCAGCACTTCCCTATAATCCTCAAGATTTTTCACAAGAAGATCAGGTATTTGTAACTCATAAGGACATTTTGAAAGACACGCGCCGCATCTTACGCAGTCCTCAATCTTGTTCATCTCTGCCTGCCAGTGGTCAGAGAGCCAGCTCTTACTGGGAGCACGTCTTAGCATCAGTGACATTCTGTTGCACTGATTGATCTGAATTCCCACAGTACATGGCATGCAATACCCGCATCCTCTGCAGAAATTGCCCATGAGCTCTTTTCTTTCACTCTCGATAAATGCCTTGATTTCATCTGTCATCACAGGCGTTTTATCCATAAATGACAGCCACTCATCAAGCTCTTTTTCTCTTTGAATTCCCCAGATCGGTACAGCACCGTCAAACTGGCTTACAAATGCCATAGCAGCCTCGGAATGGGTTATAAGCCCACCTGCCAGGCCTTTCATACAGATAAAGCCAACATTATTCTCATTACAGATTTTAACAAGTTCTTTCTCTTTATCATCTGCAAGATAGCTGAAGGGATACTGGAGTGTCTCGTAAAGTCCTGATTCTGCAATCTCTTTTGCTACTCCAACCTTGTGTGCTGTTCCGCCAATATGTCTTATCTTGCCCTGTTTTTTCGCCTCAAGCATGCACTCATACATGCCTGTCCCATCACCCGGTTTCCAGCACTGTCCCATAAGATGGAACTGATAAATATCAATATAGTCAGTCTTTAGCTTCTCCAGTGAGGTCTCCAGATGCTGCCAGAATTCTTCAGGAGTTTTTGCCCCTGTCTTAGTAGCAATTATTATATCCTCTCTTTTTACATATCCATCTCCAAAGGCAGCTCCCACCTTCTCTTCGCTGTCGCTATACGCTCTTGCGGTATCAAAAAATCGCATGCCTCCATCGTATGCTTTTCTAAGGAGTTTTACCGCCTCCTCCAATGATACTCTTTGAATCGGAAGGGCACCAAATCCATTTTGCGGAACGCTTATGCCGGTACGTCCCAATACTATATTTTTCATAATCAAATCCCTACCTTTTATACAAAAATTAAAGTCCTAATTGAATTAATTATATGGTCTATACAAATCATGTTCAAATAAATTCTCAATTAAAAAATGAAAATCTTTTCACATATATCATTTTCCCAAATAAGAAAATCCGGACATAAAAAAGAATGTCGCTTGCGACATTCTCGCGCCGAGCGCGGTTGCAGAATGCAACATATTCCTTTCGCGCGAGTGCGCATCCTCGCGGAGCGTTTTTGTATCATAGGAAAGCATTTTCCTATGATACAATAAAAGCTCCTTCGCTAACACAAAGGAGCTTGCAATTACATCTAACAATCATTTATCCAACTCTTCTGGCTCGTCTATTCATAAGTCTTACCATTTCTTTTTCAAAGCCTTCCGTACTTTCACCTTGGAACATAACTTTTACTGTCAGCATAATAAGTCTCAGATCAAGTCCAAGTGACTGATTCTCTATATACAAAAGATCCAGCCTAAGTTTATCAAAAGCTGATGAGTTATACTTCCCGAATATCTGTGCATATCCCGTAAGTCCGGCCTTAACCTTCATACGGTATTTAAACTCAGGAAGTTCTTTACAGTAAATATCAACGTGCTCAACTCTCTCAGGCCTTGGGCCAACAAAGCTCATCTCCCCTGATAAAATGTTAAATACTTGAGGAAGTTCATCCAGCCTGTATCTTCTGATAACCCTGCCAACTCTTGTAATTCTTGGATCAAAGCTGATTGTTGGTTGTACACCCATAGCCTCTGCATTAACTATCATGCTTCGGAATTTCAGGATTTCGAACACTTCTCCATCCTTAGTGCATCTCTTTTGTTTAAAGAAAACCGGTCCTCCATCCTCTATTTTTATAGCCATCGCTATGAGAAGCATAACCGGAGCAAATCCAACAGTAAAAAGAATGCCAAAGCATACATCAAATATTCTTTTTGCATTCAGCCTCTTATGATCCTCATAAACATAATCATATTTCATAAGCGGCGTATCAAGAAGATGTCTTGTGGAACAGCCCTGAAGAATTATATCCTCTATTCTCGGAGTGAAATAAAAATTCTTATGCTCATCTATGCATTTCTGCATGTACACTCTTCTTTGTTCTACAGATAGACCATACATGATAACCGTACAACATTCTGCTAATTTTTCTTCAAACGCTTTTGAAGCAATCGACTCATATTCAACATATCTAAAATCGAATAAATGGCTATACTTCTTTAATAATCGCTCTTCAAATCTGGAAGCTTCTTCCCTTGATACCCAGCTTCCTATAAGCAAAAGTGTTTTCTGCGGAGTAACACAATTCATAAAGTATCTTTTTGAAAAGATTATTATAACTGTCGTCCCTATAATCTGCATTGCAGCAATTATCGCACCGGGAATAAAGCTCGTATACCTGTTGCGAATCAGATTACATTCCACATAAAGAATCAGATCTGCTATTCCAAACGAAATAGTTTGGGACAAAACCATCTCCGCAATTGAAGAAGAAGCAATTCTGAAAGCATTATACAGATTGCATAATCCGTTATAAATAAAAACGTATACAATTATCGAGATAATACCGCCAAGCACATAATACGTCTGAAACGCGTTTTGGTTGTAATACATACACCAGATATATGCAAACAGTCCAATATTCCAAAGCATCACAAAGAACTTCGCAGTATGCGTTACTCTTTTGCTCTTCAAATTGTTCCCCTCATACGCCTAAGAAAAACCGGCGCCTTTCTCACCAGAGCTTTTGCTCTTCCTTGAGCTATATACTGTCCTTTGTTTTCTGAACAAATATCCCAAAACATGTTCAGAAATATATGACTTCTTGTGGCCAAAAGCGAAAAATATCCACAAGAATCTATAACTCTATATGGTCATCTCCAGGATGATCAATTCATCTTTATAAAGGCGAAAGTGCCTGTCTTATAAACTGTACAGATAACATGTCCTTCTCTTGTCTCATCGACCTGAACCTCCTGCCAGGTTCCGTTTGGTCCCATCTGATAAACCTTGTAGATGTCGCCGTCGTGAGCTCCGTACACCTTAAAGTCTACCTGCGCTTTACTGAATCTGACACCCGGAGCATAAGTCTCAACCACGTTTTTAACGCTTCCGCCAATCTGTGCTGCAAGAACCTTAGCTGAAGCAACCTTTCCGCTGGTGGTCTCTCTCATAACGAAGGTTGCTCTTGTCTTAACGCCACAGATAACGAGCTTTCCGCCCTGTCCTACGGCATTTACACAGTCAAGCCCGGGAGCCTTTGTAATGGTATGATAATAAGGTGGCTCAGCAACACTTACATTTCCACCGTTTCCGCCTCCGCTTCCGCCGGGCTTAATTGTAACCTTGGGAGTCTTATTACCATTAGATTTAATTGTAATCTTATAATTGTAATTATTGTTATTAGTCACGCTATGATTGCTATAGTCATATGTGGTTGTTCGATTATCATAAGTTATCTTAATGGCATCTGCCTTAGGCGAATAAATATAATAATTGTCCGCCTTAGCCGGAATTGATAATGTCATAACTCCCACCAACGCTAATGCAACTGCCGTCATCTTTCTCATAACAGTTCCCCTTTCTGCGCTTTCACGCATAACTCATAAGAATAACCTTGATTATATTTTATCAAAAATCCGACAAACTAACTAATTAAATAATTATAAAATCAGCATAAACACTAACGATTAATTTACTTAATAACGATTAATCCAGATTTTAAGCCGTCTAACCTTAAGGTGCGGAGGTATCCCTATCTATTTTTCCTGCCGCATCGCCTATCATACACCCCACAACAACCCACTGTTTATCAGGATTGTCAGGATCAACTGTCGTCAGTGTGACAATAAAGTTATCAGGATCAACTCCCTGTTCCCAACCATCACGGAAGTTTGTCTTGGTATTCCAGTTTTTTTTCATATCATCCAGATACTGCCTGCATCCTGCTTCATCAGTAAAATCGTACTGCATAAATACATTGGTATTATCTCTTTGATATGCTGTCCACACCTCATAAGTCAGCACATTGTCCGGAAGTATTATCAGGAATCTGTCATGCTCATCAAAAAACTTCTCATCCGCAAAGTTCCACAGTTCGGAGAACAGGTCTCCTTTCTTAGTCGTAGCTCCGTGGATCACAGTGTTGAAGTCACACATATCCATAAGGTTATAGGACTCAATGAAAATTCCACCGTTTTTATCTGTTTTTATACCTGTGCAATCGTGGCTAAGGTAATAGGAATCATCCCCATCCATGTTCTGTGCTACAGGATAATCTATCCCTGTCCCGGGCACATAAATCCACGCAAAAATATCCGGATTAGTAGCTGTCAGCTTACTAAAATCCACCGAATTATCCGAAGCAGTCTCTTCCATTGTTCCGCTGCTACCGGAATTTGACGACACTGTCTGATTTCCACATGACGCAAGAACTGCCGCCATGGTCATACCAACCAGAAATATTCCCCCGTCTTTAAGCAATTTATAAGCTGTCCATTCTTTATATCGACACATAAATCTCTTTCCTTTACCCCTGTATATCTACTTTTTCATAAAAAGTATCAAGGAACAGTTTATATAGTTCATCCTGATCAGGATAGAATTCCTCGTACTCTTCCCCAAGCTGAGTTTTTCCCTCAAGAAGCTTTAAACTGTTTTCATCGAAATCATAACCCGCAACAGTTGATGCAATATATGAAAGCTGATCCGCAGATACATCTGTTACCATCTGCTTACTTATTGCTTTGTAAATATCCACTGCAAGTGTAGGCTGAGTTATGGTCTGTTCCTTTACCTTTTGCATGAAAGCATTAAGATAGATTTTTTGCCTTGCAAGGCGCTTATCCGCGGAACCAATCTGCGTCATATCTCTGCTTCGTAAAAAAGCAAAAGCAGCATCACCGTCAAGATGCGTTTCTTCCCCTGCCTTAAAGCTGTACTTTCCACTTGAAAAATCATCCGTCGGTATCAGGTCTACTCCACCAACCGCATCATTTATTGTTTCTATGGCACTCATGTTTATTGCAGCATATCCATGTATGGGCAGCTGATAAAACAGATTGCTGACGGCTCTCTCCTCAAGCTCACAGGATCCTTCCACGCCGTCTCCAAAACCATGCTGAACTGCAATCTGAGCCTTGATAGTATCGATATAATTTCCATACTCATCATACATTTCCACGTCTGTCATGGTATTTCTGTTTATACCTATGACTTTTGTCGTCTTATCATGTGGATTGAAAACAAGCAAAAAAAGTGCATCCGCCTGGCCGCCATTTATCTCGCCATAAACCGGAGTCACTTCTTCATCTTTTTTATCTATTCCCATTACGAGGAATGTCATTATATCCTCGTTATAGTCGTATATTATGCCATCATGCTTAACCCAGTCGTCCTGCCACTGCATGGCATTCTCAGCCTGAGTCAGTACCTCAGTACTTGTGGTAACAGGTGCACTCTTGGCATTTTTTGCAAAAAGGCCGGACTTACCAATCACCCTTGTAACTTCAAAAGCTCCAAGAGCAACTAAAATAAGTGTCACCACTATGCACCATATGAGTAGAATTTTATTAACGCCATTCCTCATATATCAGTTACCTGTAGCATCGACCTCCTGGCTGCTGCCCTCGGCAGATCCTGCCCCCGAGTTCTCTGCCCCTTCGTTTCCTTCGGAACCTTCTCCCTCTGTAAAGCCTTCTGTATCACCAAATCCTTCTGTATTAAAACCGTTTGAAAAAGCTTCCGTATCAAATCCCTCTGAGCCGGAGCTTGTCCCTGCATTTTCAAATACTCCATAGCCATCAGCACCGGTCATGTATTCATCTGAGCGGCCTCTGATGCTCTCTATATCCGCATTAAAAATTCTTGACTGCTTTGTAACATTTCCTGCCTTGTCGCTGACAGCATAATAAACCACAGCAGCACTCTGCTCCTCGTTGAATATTGTCTTCTCAACAACTATCCTGTCCGTGATATCACCATCCACTGCATCATAAGCCATGACGCCATTCAAAAGATCCTGTTCCTTAGTGTCCGCGTTATAGGTAAGGTCGTAGGAAGTGAATCTCATCTCAGGCTCGGCTCTGTCTGACATGTTATAAAACCAGACAATGAATACAGCCATCACTATGCTTCCGATTGTAAAAAAGAATGCCAGTATATTGCTTTTCACTTAAAGCTCCCTCAATCCTTTCTGACAACTCCATCAATGTAATCAAGTTCATCAAGATTTCCCTTTGTCCCCGACGGTTTTTGTGCAGTTCTCTCTGCAGCCTTTTGAGGTTGTAGGGTCCTCTTGGGATTTCCTCCGGTCATGCTTCCGTTATCGGAATTATCCTCTTTTCCATAATATCTTCCGTAATACTTACCGTAATATCTGCCATAGTATTTACCATAATGCCCATAGACACCGCCAGTCATATCCACCTTGTTGAGCACAGCTCCGATAACCTTTGCTCCTGCCTTATCAAGCTGTCCCTTAACTCTCTGGGCAAACCTGTAACTTATGGCATTGTCCTCTATGACCATCACCGTTCCATCACACTGTTTTGCAATAACAGCGGCATCAATAACACTTCCAAGCGGCGGAGTGTCTATGATTATATAATCGAAGACATTTTTCATATTATCCAGGATCTTACTGAATATCTGACCTCCCAAAAGCTCACTTGGATTAGGTGGTATAGGGCCTGAAAAGATAACATACAGATTCGGTGTATCGGTCTCACAAATTACGTTTGAGAGTTTCTCTCTTCCAACAAGGCAATGAGTAAGTCCAAGCCTGACCGATCCTGTCTTATATCTTCCGACCATTACGGACTTTCTCATATCAGCATCCACCAGAACAGTCTTCTTTCCGGCTTCCGCAAATGCCCTTGCCAGTGCCATAGATACGCTGGACTTGCCCTCTCCTGGTGTACAGCTGGTAATGGAGATTGCTCTCATGTCCTGTCCGCTGAACTCTACGTTACTTCTAAGCGTTTTGTAGGCTTCCTTGATCTGGTAGTTATTCTCAGATTCACTAAAATGTAAAGTGGTCTGCTGCATATATTCCCCTCATACTCTGTCAATTGCATTCGTGATGGTAAAGCATAGCTACTATTTTCATGCAGTATTCTTACTCTTTGGTCTGCTGTGTTTTCTCTTGCCGTTCTGTTCATCTGAAATCGCCGGTATCATGGCAAGTGTGCTAAGTCCCAAGTAGGCTTCAACATCGTCGCTGGACTTAATGGTATCATCCATCAGATAGTTAAGGATTATTACTGCAGATACAACTATAACTGCGGCAATTCCACCGATCATTGTCCATCTTTTAGGGCTCGGACTGTATTTTTCTGTAGGCATATTTGCAAGCTCTGCAACGTTAATGGCATCGATATCCATAACATTCTGGATGTGCTTGGAGGCAACTTCCCGCACACAGTTGGCTTCTTTCATAGCCATCATAGGATCCGAATCCCTTACTGTTATTGCAACGATGCGAGTATCATCAGGTGTGCTGATAGATACCAAATCGTTGAACTCGTCATATTCCATATCGAGATGCAGCGTCTGAATAACCTCTTCAAGCACATATCTGCTCTTGATCAGCTGAGCATAATCCTGTGTCAGCTGCGTTGATATCTGCACATCGGAATAGGTTACAGTCGCGCCTTCTTCTTTGTTCAATATATAAATTTTTGTAGTAGAGGAATACAAAGGAGTCAGTACGAATTTACTGACAAAAAGACACAGCAGTGCAAAGAACACTCCCGCGCTCAAGATAAGCCATGCTTTCCCCAGCAGGACTGCGAATAATTCTCCCAAATTAATTTCAATTACATCATCTTTTCCCATACACCCCTCATACTATGTAAGCATTATCCCCATAAGCTCGCATCAAAGTCCCTAAACTTCAATGCTTTATTGATAAAGTTTTATATTACCTCGTTTCTAAGCACCTTCATCGCATTATCATGAAAAATCCTCAATGCGAAATCTTCTCCCAATCTGCTCTCCACAAAATCTCTGCAATCCAGAAGATGTGGGGCTCTTGAGCCGTTGTCGTGGGCATCTGTAGCAACAAAATGCACCATATCGCGCTTAATAAGTTCTCTGGTAAAATGTCTTATCCCAAGTCCATACTTACCCATAACGCTATTTGCGTTAACCTGTATATATATTCCCATATCCAGCAGCTCGTCAACGTACTTCACATGTCTTGCCATATCAGCATATCGCTCAACATGAGCAAGTATAGGCCTGTAGCCTGAGGACTGGACAGTATATAAAGCGTTATGTATGGTCTTATACATATCTGTGGGATGGAACTCTATAAGTACATAATCCGATCCGGCAAGGGTGGATGCTCTGCCACTTTCAAGTTCTCTCACAGCAGAATCGCTGTAGTATATTTCATTTCCGGGGAAAAGTTGAACGTCAATGCCTTTTGCATTAGCCCTGTCCATAAGCTGAGCAGTGTACTCAATCAGATGATCCGGTCGCACATTATGATGCATAGGCTTGTGATGCGGCGTAAGAATCATACCCTTGGTGCCTTCAGAAATCGCGGTCTTCAGCATAGCAAGACTGGTATCCACATCAGGCGAGCCATCATCCACGCCGGGCAATATATGGCAATGAATATCAATAGATGGTACCACTATTTTAAACTCCCCAACCCACTACAACTTGTACTTTCACACTATATATTATACTTCATGTGGATTTTTATAGCAATACATAAGGAAATACGCATTATTCATGGTATTACAGGTCTGTAAAAGTATCTATAACTTAACTTCCCACATCCAAATATCCTGCGAGCACAGAAAAAATGGAGCTCGTAGAGGATTAGGATGTGGGAAGTAGTTTTAATTGATAATATTTACAGGAAAGAGTTTTTTTCCTCACTGTATTTGTAGCCGATGCCCTCTAGTTTACTCACAATTGAGGATAGTTCATCACTGCTTATATCCAGTCCGTCAGCCAGACTTTCAAGATCCTTGTAATTGTCTCGAAGTTGCGTGTTTATGTAGCTAAGTAATATAACAGGGTCCTTTGGTATCATTTTTGCTCCTTATCTGTTATTGTTTCACAGGGCGAGCCACCAAAGCATCGCCCTCCACATCTATCTCTATTGTATCATGAGGCATAACCTTATCCTCAAGTATAAGCTTTGCAGACAATGTTTCCACATACTTCTGTACATATCTCTTAACCGGCCTTGCACCATAGTTTGGATCATATGCATTATCTGCTACAAACTGCTCAGCAGCAGGTGTGAGCCTTATACTGATCTCTCTGTCTGCAAGTCTGTTATTTAGATCATCAATAATCAGCTTCACAATACCACTGATATTATCTCTTGTAAGAGGTTTAAACAGAATCATCTCATCCAATCTGTTTAAGAACTCCGGTCTGAAGCGGGCATGGAGCTCATTCATCGTCATATCCTCTGCTTCTTTGCTGATAGTGCCATCCTCCAGGATACCATCAAGAAGATAAGGTGCACCGATATTGGAAGTCATTATAAGTATTGTGTTCTTAAAGTCGACAGTTCTGCCCTGAGAGTCAGTCACACGTCCATCATCAAGTATCTGAAGAAGAACATTGAATACATCCGGATGTGCTTTTTCCACCTCATCAAAAAGTACCACCGCATAGGGTTTTCTTCTTACAGCCTCAGTTAGCTGGCCACCTTCCTCATAGCCCACATATCCGGGCGGTGCTCCTATAAGCCTGGACACGCTGTATTTCTCCATGTACTCACTCATATCGATACGGACGATGTTGTTCTCATCATCAAAAAGTGCTGCCGCTAGACTCTTTGCAAGCTCAGTCTTGCCAACACCTGTAGGTCCGAGGAACATAAATGAGCCTATCGGTTTGCCGGGATCCTTTATCCCTGCCTTCGAGCGCATAATCGCCTCTGAAACCTTGGTAACAGCTTCATCCTGTCCAATCACTCTCTTATGAAGCTCATCCTCTAAGTGAAGAGTCTTATTTCTCTCGCTCTCAGTAAGCTTGGCTACAGGAATACCGGTCCAACGCGATATTATTCTTGCTATCTCTTCATCAGACACACGCTCATGTACAAGTGACATATCTTTCGCGCCGACCTTCTGCTCTTCTTCCTCCAACTGTTTCTTCAATTCCGGAATCCTGCCATATTGAAGCTCACTGGCCTTCTCAAAATCACCCTTCCTCTGGGCAATTGCAAGCTCACTGTTAGCACTCTCAATCTCCTCACGAATTATAGCCAACCTGTCTACAGCCTCTTTTTCATTGGTCCACTGTGCCTTCTGATTATCAAAATCCGCCTTTAATTCAGCAAGCTCCTTCTGAAGATTTTCCAGTCTCTCCTTACTCAGTGAATCATCTTCCTTTTTCAGCGCCGTCTCCTCTATCTGCATCTGCATGATTTTTCTGTTCATCTCATCAAGCTCTGCAGGCATTGAATCCATCTCGGTCTTTATCAGTGCGCAGGCCTCGTCCACAAGGTCAATCGCTTTATCCGGCAGGAATCTGTCTGAGATATATCTGTTACTCAAAGTAGCTGCACTGACTAATGCCGAGTCCATGATCTTTACACCGTGATATACCTCATAGCGATCCTTCAGACCTCTTAGAATACTTATAGTGTCCTCAACTGTGGGCTCAGAAACCATTACAGGCTGAAAGCGTCTCTCCAGAGCTGCATCCTTCTCAATATACTGTCTGTATTCATTAAGGGTGGTGGCGCCTATGCAGTGAAGTTCTCCCCTTGCAAGCATGGGCTTTAGCATATTTCCTGCATCCAAAGCACCGTCTGTTTTTCCCGCGCCAACAATAGTATGAAGCTCATCTATGAAAAGTATGATCTCTCCGTCTGATTCCTTGACATCCTGGAGTACAGCCTTAAGTCTCTCCTCGAATTCTCCTCGATACTTAGCTCCTGCTACAAGTGAGCCCATATCCAGTGAAAAGATTTTCTTATCCTTAAGATTCTCAGGCACATCTCCTTCAGCAATTCTCTGCGCAAGAGCCTCAACAACCGCTGTCTTACCTACGCCGGGTTCACCTATCAAAACCGGGTTATTCTTGGTCTTTCTGGAAAGAATCCTGATAACATTTCTGATCTCAGCATCTCTTCCGATAACAGGCTCCAGTTTCTGTGCCTTAGCCTTAGCAACAAGCTCTGTTCCATATTTTTCAAGAGTATCATAGGTAGCCTCGGGATTATCCGAAGTTACTTTCTGGTTCCCCCTGACCTCTGACAGTGCCTGAAGAAATCTGTTTCGGTCTATTCCAAAGGCCTGGAAAATGTTTATCATCTCACGATTCGGATAATGAAGCATTGCGAGGAAAATGTGCTCAACAGACACATATTCATCACCCATAGCCTTCATCTCGTCCTCACTCTTAAGAAGAATCTTATTAAGATCTGCTCCCACATAAGGACTTCCTCCCTGAACCTTGGTTCTCTTTTTCAAAGCCTCATCAACCCTTGAAAGAAACACATTAGTGTCTATTCCCATCTTCTCTATTAGCTTGGAAATAATGCTATCCTCTATGGTCAACAGGCTATATAAAAGGTGCTCCTGTTCTATTTCCTGGTTGCCGTAGTCAAGTGCAACCTTCTCCATATTCTGTATTGCTTCGATTGATTTTTGTGTAAATCTGTCTATTTTCATAACTATCACCTCTCTTACGGGCTTGGTAGTTTTCTACTGTTCTACAACTGTTATAACACGATTATTAGCACTCGTCAATAGAGAGTGCTAATAATTTTTTAATGCAAAAAAACCTGCAAGACATGTAATTTTGTCTTACAGGTTCCCATTCATTTTCAGAGTTTAAACAGGATATCAATTATCCAAATCCCTGCTTTCCACATCTATGATCTGTTTTCTCACCTCTGTATGAGGTTCAACCTCAACGCTATCCACATCAATTATCTCTTTATTGTTCACCTTATCAACCTTGTGAATCCTGGATATGATCCAGAGATTTGAAGCTCCGTTGTAAGCAAGAGCCGCCCCTATTATCTGAACCACATATTTGACCATGGTTATCGGGTTGAAAACAAGGAAAGCACCTGCCGCAATTGTAACCGCAGCGAGAATAAGCGCAACCCACCAGTTTTTATAGCTGTTTCTCCCAAGGCTCAATGTCTCGCCCAGGTTCATAAGTCCGCTAAAAAGCATGATCACACCGGCTATAACAGGTATAATTGCCTCGAAGAATTCCGGATTTATCAGGATCCAGACACCAACCACAGCTATGACAAGCCCAAATCCCACAGAGCTGTTCTTCGTAAGTACATTCTGATTCTTGGATGCTATTCCTGTAAGTACAGATATGACTCCTGCCGCAAGTACCACCGCTCCAATAACCTTTGTAAGGATATTGAGAGATGTTCCCGGAAGAAATATAAGTACCAGTCCAACTACCAAAAGCGCTATCGCATCCACCAGAATATTCTTTTTAAGTCTTACAAAAAATCCCATATCAGTCACCTTTTCATGTAGTATTAAATTATCAGAAATTGTTACTGGGTTTCCTCCTCAGAGCGCTCTTCATCAGAGCCCTCTTCCTCCGCTCTGCATTCCTCTAGAAGTCTGTCCATCAGATCATAGATTTCCTCTCTTCCGGCCTTACTCTGTGCTGAGAAAGGAAGTACCATACCCTCTTCAGGCATCCCCAGTGTGTTCTTTATCATCTTAATGTGCTTCTCATGCTGACTAGGTTTGATCTTATCTGATTTAGTGGCAATAATGATAGGATTAACACCCTGTGAAACAATCCAGTCATACATCATCTTATCATTTGCAGAGGGTTCATGTCTGATGTCTATCAGAAGAAAAACCTGCTTTAGCATAACAGATTTATGCAGATAGTTTTCTATCATCTTTCCCCATTGCTTTTTCACAGAATCAGGAACCTTTGCAAAGCCGTATCCCGGAAGATCCACCAGATAGAACTCATTATTTATGTTGTAGTAGTTAATAGTCTGAGTTTTTCCGGGTTCCTGACTTACGCGCGCATAATGCTTACGATTCATAAGGCCGTTTATCAGCGATGATTTTCCTACATTACTTTTCCCCGCAAATGCGAATTCCGGCTTATCATTCTGTGGCAGTTTACTTGTAATGCCTATTACTGTCTCAAGATTAACTTTTTTAATTACCATAAAAACCTCTCCCGGATTAAAACAGGCAGAGATGCAAATGCATCTCTGCCCGAAGCTTACTGTTACTTAGCAGGCTTAAGTCTCTTTGCCTCATCCTTATATACTATAAGCGGGCTTGAAGAACCATTTACCGCTTCTTCAGTTACAACACATTCAGAAATGTTATCATCTGAAGGAATCTCATACATAACATCCATCATAGCCTTTTCCATGATAGATCTAAGTCCTCTGGCTCCTGTCTTTCTCTCATGAGCAAGGGCTGCTATCTTATCAATAGCATCATCCTCAAATGAAAGCTTTACATCATCGAAGTCAAAAAGCTTCTGATACTGCTTAACAAGAGCATTCCTAGGTTCAGTAAGGATACGAACAAGAGCCTCTTTGTTAAGTCCTTCAAGTGTTACACAGATCGGTACACGTCCCACAAATTCCGGAATAAGTCCGAACTTGGTAAGATCCTGAGGTGTAACCTCTTTTAAGACCTCACCGATCTCACGCTCACTCTTGTCTGCAATCTCAGCATTAAAGCCGATGGAATTGCGGTCAAGTCTGGCCTCCACAATCTTCTCAAGGCCATCGAAAGCACCACCGCATATAAAAAGAATATTGGATGTGTCAATCTGGATAAGTTCCTGATGAGGATGCTTACGTCCACCCTGCGGAGGAACGCTGGCTGTTGTACCCTCGATTATCTTAAGGAGTGCCTGCTGAACACCCTCACCCGATACGTCACGGGTTATGGATACGTTCTCACTCTTCTTGGTTATCTTATCGATCTCATCGATATAAACAATACCATACTGTGCTCTCTCAACATCATAATCAGCTGCCTGAATGAGCTTTAAGAGAATGTTCTCAACGTCCTCACCTACGTAGCCCGCCTCTGTAAGAGTTGTGGCATCAGCAATAGCAAAGGGAACGTTGATAATCTTAGCAAGTGTCTGTGCAAGGTAGGTCTTACCTGAACCAGTGGGACCAACCATGATAATATTGCTCTTCTGAAGTTCAACTTCATCATCAGCATTATGTGCCTTGGGAGCCATGACACGCTTGTAGTGATTATATACTGCTACTGAAAGAACCTTTTTAGCTTCATCCTGTCCGATTACATAATCATCAAGAAAATTCTTGATTTCAACAGGTTTTAATAAATTAATATCCCTGTCATCGTGTGAAACAGGCTCATCCTCGAACTCTTCCTCGATGATATCTGCACATATATCTACACATTCATCACAGATATAAACACCTGCGGGACCTGCAATCAGCTTTTTTACCTGATTCTGTGTCTTGTTACAAAATGAGCAACGAATTTCACCGTTGTTTTTTCCTGCCATAATTTGCTTTCCTTCTAAAAAAATTTATATTACTTATCCTTTTCCTCATCCTTAGGTCTTGACTCAATAACAGAATCGATAAGACCATACTGAAGAGCCTCCTGAGCTGTCATCCAATTATCGCGCTCAGTATCAGCTGCAATCTGCTCATAAGGCTTTCCTGTATTCTCAGATAAAAGTGTATTCAATTTCTCTTTTGTACGAATGATATGCTTAGCCGCAATCTCTATCTCTGTAGCCTGACCCTGAGTTCCGCCAAGGGGCTGATGAATCATGATCTCAGCATTGGGCAGAGCCATACGCTTACCCTTAGCACCGCCGGCAAGAAGGAATGCACCCATACTTGCTGCCATACCAATACAAATTGTACTAACATCACACTTGATGTAATGCATAGTATCATAAATAGCCATACCGGAAGTAATCTCTCCACCGGGGCTGTTGATATACATATGAATATCCTTACTGGGATCCTCAGCTTCAAGGAACAGAAGCTGTGCAACTACAACACTTGCGGATACAGAATTAACTTCTTCTCCAAGAAAAACTATACGCTCTTTTAAGAGTCTTGAATAAATATCGTATGAGCGCTCACCGCGACTCGTTTGCTCTATGACATAAGGTATTAAACTCATTTAAATCGCTTCCTCTCTCTATTATTTTTACAAATATACCAATTTATTATAACTCATTTGATAGATTTTACGCAACCATAGAACAAAGAGTGTTACTTCCATAGCGGAATTCTTTTATTCATAATAAATCCAAAAGCAATTCCTATGATATAAAAAACCTCCCAGAATCATCCGACTCTGAGAGGTCATATTTACAATACGGAAATTACTCTTCTTCCTTCTTAGCTGCTGTCTTACGTGTGCGCTTCGGCTTCTCCTCAGCTGCTGCATCGTCAGACTTCTTAGCTGCTGTCTTACGTGTACGCTTCGGCTTCTCCTCAGCTGCATCATCAGACTTCTTAGCTGCTGCCTTTCTTGTTGTCTTCTTTGCACCAACTTCCTTAGCGTTCTCTACAAGGAACTTAGCTGCCTTCTGAACAAGAAGGTCATCCTTAAGGCTCTTGATCTCACGGTCGCCCATAAGCTCCTTAACCTTGTCAGCTTCCATGTTGTACTGCTTAGCCATCTTCTCAAGCTCTTCCTGGATCTCATTTTCAGCGATCTCGAACTTCTCTGCTGCAGCAACTGCTTCAAGAACAAGTCTTGACTGAATACGCTCGATAGCCTGAGGCTTAACCTGCTCAAGGAGCTGCTCAACAGTGTTACCTGTATACTGCATGTACTGCTGCATGTTCATGCCCTGGTACTGAAGTCTCTGTGCAAAATCATTAACGATCTGGCGCTGCTGAGTCTCTACCATCTTCTCAGGAAGCTCCATCTCGGAATCCTCGATAACAGCCTTAACTGCTGCGTCCTCGCGCTGTGCCTTAGCCTCAGCCTCTTTGCGCTCAGCAAGCTTCTTCTTAACGTCTTCCTTGTACTCAGCTACTGTCTCAAACTCTGAAACATCGCTTGCGAACTCATCGTTAAGTTCAGGAAGTTCTCTTGTCTTTATAGCCTTAACTGTGCACTTGAAGGTTGCGTCCTTACCTGCAAGATCCTCTGAATGATAATCCTTAGGGAAAGTAACGTTAACTTCACCCTCTTTTCCAATCTCGAAGCCTACAAGCTGCTCCTCGAACCCGGGAATGAATGAGCCTGAACCGATTGTAAGAGGATAATCTGTACCCTTACCACCTTCAAATGCTATGCCATCAACAAAACCTTCGAAATCAAGAGTAACGATGTCGCCATCCTCAACCTTGCGGTCTGTTACTTCGATAGTTCTTGCATTTCTGTTGCGCTCCTGATCGATCTCAGCGTTAACTTCTTCGTCTGTTACGTCAAGATCCATCTTCTCAACCTCAACGCCCTTATATTTGCCGAGCTTAACCTCAGGCTTAAGAGCTACAGTTGCTGTAAAGATGAAAGGCTTGCCGGCTTCAATCTGTGAAACCTCGATATCAGGATTGGAAACAACGTCCTCACCGCACTCATCAACAGCCTTAGGATATTCTTCATTGATAACTTCGTTAGCTGCATCCTCAAAGAATACTTCCTTACCATACATACGCTCGATCATGTGACGAGGTGCCTTACCCTTACGGAATCCGGGAATCTGGATCTTATTCTTCTGCTTGTTGTAAACCTTGTCGATTGCCTTGTCAAAAGACTCAGCTGCTACTTCGATTGTAAGCTTAGCCATGCTCTTCTCGAGCTTTTCTACTGATACGCTCATTGAATTATTAATCCTCCTATTACTACATATCTAACTAAGACATTAAATTATTACACATAAACTGTGCTGTTTTATCTATGTTAAAACGACCTGTACTATACTTCCTTGGCACAGTCGCCTACAGATTATAGCACAGGTCAAAATTATTTTCCACATTAATTTAGAGTTTTTCAGCACTCATGTGCGCGTTACTATATCTGACATCACCGGTGACATCCTCCAAGAACCAGTCAGCAGGCTTATAAGCTGCTGCCGCTTCTTCACTTGGAAACTCGACCTCCGCCAGAATCCTCCCATCGAAAGGAGTATCAAATACATCCAATTCTATTTTAATATCTTTAGAAGTCATGGCGTCACGGATTTCCGGATTGTTCGAACAATAATCCTCCGAAAACGCATCATCATTGAGTGGTATAAGATACCTCTTTTTCCTTATTACATTTCCATCTGCCTTGGCAACAAGATGTTCATAGGACTCCTTATCAAGGAGCATGTTGTATTCCACCTGTCCTATTTCTTCCTGTCCTTTGTCCTGCAGGCTTTTGCCACTAACTGCTCCCTCTTCCGTGGGCGCCTTGGCAAATCCCTCTGCAATTCCAAAATCCTTCTTTCTCTTATATGTCATATAGTACTTATCATCCTGCCGTCTTACTCTTATCGCAGGTATCACATTAAGATAACCCTGCTCAATAATATGAACAGGGTATTTTTCCAGATCATCCGGCAAGTGCTTCACTGTATATTTTCTTTCTATTTCTATTCCCATCTCTCAGATTGTCCTAATTTTCAAATTCTTATATTATGTGGTGGGTAAAAATCAAAAAATGACCTATACCCTGAACACTATTTTCTTTCCAAGTTCATCAGCTGCTTCTTTACCGCAGAAGCGCTCTACAATAGCAAGTCCAAAGGGGATTGCCGTTCCCATTCCGCGGCTTGTTAAAATATGTCCGTCCACAGTGGTCTCTGTCATCTGAACATCCGCTCCCTTTAGCTCGCCTTCAAGCCCTGGGAAGACACACGCCTTTTTGCCCTGAAGAAGTCCTGCTCTTCCAAAAACTCCCGGAGCTGCACAAATTGCGCTTATGTACTTTCCTGCTGCATCAAAGGCACGAACTTCTTCCATAAGCTTCTCTGTTTTCTCCAGATTGGTTGTACCGGGCATTCCTCCCGGAAGAACCAGCATATCCATCTCGTCAAATCTGACGTCCTTAAGAAGTTTGTCTGCCTTAACCTCTATTCCATGCGATCCTGTCACCTGAAGGTTTTCCATAACAGAAACCATATCTATATTCAGTCCTGCTCTCCTGCAGATATCCACAACTGTAAGACCTTCAATCTCCTCAAAACCATCTGCCAGAAAAATTGCTATATTTGCCATCGTATATCCTCCCTTTTCTCATACCTTATATATCTGTAATTTAAGCATGTCAGAACATCAGTCTATCTTTATTGCACCACTGTCAAACATAGCGGCGCGTTCCTCCAGGACCTCATCAAGTCCAAGCTCCTGAAGCTTTTCGTACTCTACCTTCTGATTTTTGTCAAAATCCTGTTCAGGACAACATATCAGATTATATGCATACTCAACAAGAGCAGTATCTAACTCAACCTGATATTTTACTTCAGAGTCCAGCACTGTACTTGATCTTGGAAAAACAAACTGATCTGTTACACATATATCATAGAAATGTTCAAACCATTCCTTGTCTTCCCACTTACAGTTTTCCGACCATGTCGACACCTGAGCTTCTTTCTTATCCATGAACTCAAAATGCTCGTTCACAAGACAGTAATCATCAGGGTTACCTGGATATCCCAATGCATAGAGATCCTCTCTCGACATGGACATCGCCGCCCCGTCAGAAGTGGTTTTATGTTCAGGCGTAAAGTTTACCATCTCGGCATTTTTAGGATCTGCAAGCCAGTTGAGATACTTAATTACCGCATCGGTTTTCTCCTTGCTGGTGGCTGGAACCATCACAAACAAGCCAAAATCAGGCTCTGCTATGTTGCGATATTTGCCATCTTCAAGCTCACAACACAAAATCGGGTCAATCTCAACATTTGGATCCTTCTCCTTCATCTCTGATATATAAGAAAAAGGAGCCGTGGCATCATCCAGGAAAAATCCTGCTCTGCCATCAATAATATCCCTTGTGTATACCTCATTGCTCTTATCCGCAGCAAAATCAAGTGATATAATCCCATCATTATAGAGTTTGTTCAAAACTCTAAGTCCTTCTTCTGCTCCATCTGCAACAACCATATACCTCTCGCTGTAGATATATGCGTCCCTGTCAGAAAGCTTTGTTACATACGAATCCACAAATTGCTGATAGAACCTCTCAGAGCTGGTGTCACCACCCATAGCCCACGGGATTACATTATCCACTCCGCCGGGGTTTCTCTCCTTAACCGCATATAAATAATCCAGAAGTTCCTTCTTATTCGTAGGAACAGGCATGCCAAGTCTGTCGCACCAGTCCTTGCGTATATACGCCATATGTCTTGGTACCTTGAAGCCTCTCTTTTTCATAACGGCAATCTGGAGATCATTATATGCACCTATGTACTGGATATCGCCGACATATTCTTTTATGTTGTCTCCATACTTTTCCAGAGACCGAGTAAGATCAGCAACTTTACCCTGCCTTGTCATGTAGCCGAAAACGGAAGGTGAATATGTGAAAATTATATCAGGTGCGGTGCCCTCATCCACCATTTTCTTGATTGTAGTATCAGAGGTTGCTCTATCCACACTGACAAAATGAAGGTCGATTCCATAGTCATCCTTCACCTTTGCTCTGATCCAGTTCGCAAGAGTATTATCATCCGCTGTGTACCCTTCCGGAAAATTGCCTCTGTCCCAGACCATGCAGGTTATCGTATTTTCATCATATACTCCACTTTCCGATGTGACTGTCTCCTCATTTTCAAAAACAGAGCATCCCACACAGGAAAACAAAAATGCTGCAGTTAAGCCTAAGCTGATCACCCTTGAAAAAATACGCATAGCTCATCCTCACTGTTACTTTGCATATCTTGAAGTAGATTCACCGACACAGAGCTCAGCAGGAAATGTAATGTGCCTATGACTGCTTCTGGACTCTATTATGTCAAATAAAAGCTTTACAGTTTCTCTGGATATCTGATCAAGTGGCTGTCTTATGGTTGTAAGTCTTGGATTTATGTATCTTCCAATTTCCATCCCGTCAAATCCGCAGACACTGATGTCCTCAGGAACCTTAAGGCCTGCATCCGCTATTGCACGTATAGCGCCTACCGCAAGCATATCCGTAACGCAGAAAACCGCCGAAAATTCCTTGCCTGCGGACAACATTCTCTGCATAGTCCTATAGCCGTTTTCAACTGAAAAGTGCTCCATGTACTGATCCACATAAAATATCAGATCTTCATCCAATGTCATCCCTCGTTCAAGATACGCATCCATATAGCCCTCAAGCCTGAGATGCCCCACAGATCTTCTACCCATAGCCTCAGTGATTATAGCGATATTTCTGTGCCCCAGATTCATAAGGTACTGTGTCATGTGTCTTGCTTCGAGTCTGTCATCAACCGAGACAGTAGAAAACGCGTTTCTTCCATCTTCCTCAAGAGATGAAGCTCCTATTGTGGAAAAAACAGCAGGAATTTTAAGTTCAGTAAGCTTTATCCTTGATTGCTCGGAGCCGCCTCCAAGGAATATTATCCCTCTGAGTCTCTTCTCCATCTCAAGTTCCAAAGCTACGTCAGCCTCTTCCTGGTCATCCTCTACATGCCGAAGTACAAGTGCATACTTATGCTTGTCTATCTCCTGCTCTATGATATCGATCACAGGAGAAAAAAAGGGATTAGTAACGCCCTTTATAAGTACACCGATGCATTTAGCATCGGTGCGTTTAAGGTTACGCGCACTATCATTGGGAACAAAACCTGTTTCCCTAATGACAGCCATTATTTTTTCTCTGGTCTTAGCACTCACATCAGGATGACCGTTTATCACCCTGGATACCGTACTTACACCGACGCCACATTTTTTTGCAACATCAACAATGGTAATTTTAGACATTTGCACTTCTTCCGTATGTACGAGCCATATCCAGCATACGCTCAGCAAGCTCATCGGTAAGAGCATCGTCCTTCATACGCCATGTCCAGTTATTGCCAAGTGTTGAAGGTGTGTTGATTCTGCCTTCTTTTCCAAGTCCCAGATAATCCTGCATAGGAATTATTGCGGTGTTGGAAACTGATGAAAAGGTCGCACGAATAAACTCCCATACCACATCCTTGTTGGTCTTGATATTCAGGTATTTCTTGGCAAAGCGCTTATCCTCTCTCGGAATCGTATTGTACCAGCTTAGAGTAGTGTCATTATCATGAGTTCCCGTGTAAACTATGCTGTTCTGAGTATAGTTATGTGGTAGATAGTCACTCTCTTCTCTGGCATCAAAAGCAAACTGTAATATCTTCATACCGGGGAATCCGGTTTTCTTAACAAGTTTAAGTACAGAAGGTGTAAGGAATCCCAGATCCTCTGCAATAACTCTGATATCGCCAAGCTCCTTCTTCATTACCTCAAAAAGCTTGTACCCGGGTCCCTTGACCCATTTACCGTTTTCAGCTGTGGGATCACCATAAGGAATTGAATAATATTCATCAAATCCCCTGAAATGATCAATACGTATAACATCATAAAGCTTATAGCAACCCTTTATTCGGTTAAGCCACCACTTGAAACCTGTTGATTCATGATAATCCCACTTATAAAGAGGGTTGCCCCAAAGCTGACCTGTTCTTGCAAATGCATCCGGCGGGCATCCTGCAACTGCTATGGGCATGTTCTTTTTATCAAGCTGGAAAAGCTTCGGATTAGCCCATGTGTCAGCTGAATCAAACGCAACATAAATCGGAATGTCACCTATAATATCAATTCCCTTGCTGTTAGCATATGCTTTTAAATCGAACCACTGCTTCATGAAAAGGAACTGAATGAACTCGTGAAATTTAATTCTGTCTGCATGTTTAGCCTTAGCTTCCTCAAGAGCCTCTTTTTTCCTGAGTTTTAAATCCTCAGACCACTCAACCCAGCTAAGCCCGTCATAACGCTTCTTAAGTGACATATAAAGAGCATAATCAGGGAGCCAGTCCGTGTTGTCCTTCACAAACTTATCAAATTCCTTCTTGAATTTCGGATCTGCTTCAGCAGTGCTGTCAACTGAAAGTCCGCTTTTAACAAACGCATTATACAGCACAACATATCGTGTCTTGAAAAGTCTTGCATAATCTATAACAGTATCATTGGAACCAAAGTTTACCTTCTCCAATTCTTCCTCTGTAAGGAAGTTCATCTCAACAAGCTTCTCAAGATCAATAAAATACGGATTCCCTGCAAACGTAGAAAAAGACTGGTAAGGTGAATCACCGTAGCTTGTAGGCCCCAGCGGAAGAATCTGCCAGTAGCTCTGTCCTGTCTTTGCCAAAAAATCCACAAACTCATATGCTTCCTTCGAAAAAGCACCAATTCCATACTTTGAAGGAAGACTGAATATCGGCATCAAAACGCCGCATGCTCTTTTACTTTTTACTTTTTTCGCCATGTCACTATTTCCTCTTTTTTATTAAAATGCCTCCGGAACATTTACAGGCCGTTATCTCTGATTCCCCAGATGAGATTACGCCACTGCTCCATCTGCTCTGTCGTCATGAAACCATTGGATGTTCCCATATATCCAATCTTGTAGGATGAGAACAGGAGCGCATTCTTGATGGAGTTGACAGAATCCTCTGTCTCCTGATAATAATGCAAAAAGCATGAGAATAAAGCATTACCGGCTCCAACGGTATTGACTATCTCGTTAGTCTTAACCGTCTTATAGTCAGCAATGAACTCACCCTTTCTGTCAAAAAGAATAACGCCCTTGGAACCACGTCCCATGATGATAATATCTGTACCGTAGGTTTTACTGATTCCTCTTATGAAATCATAGGGATCCTCCTCAAGCTGATCATCTGAGAAATAAAGGATAGATGCAGCATCAAGGAAATCTCTGTTATATTTTTCTTTTTCCCTGCAGAAATTACGAATATTCACTGCAACCCTCCTGCCGTGCTCAGCAGCAGCTATAGCAAAAGGTCTGCAGAAATTCGCATTAGCCAAAACTACCATATCGGCCCAACCGGCTAACGGTGCAAACATGGACATATCATAGACTTGATCGCGCAGATCCTTGATATCTTCAAATATCTGTCTCCTGCGTTCCTTATCATAGAGAATTACGCAGTTAGGAGTTTCCTCCATATGTTGAACAACATACTTGGTCGACAATTGAATATTTGATCCCGGAGGATTCAGGTCTTCAACATCCTTATCCCTTCCGATGATTGACATGAATTCAACCTCATCCCCAAGCCATCTGAGAGCAAGAGACTCATTATAAGCATCCCCGCCAAGTCCGGTGTAGATGGAGTTCACCTCTGTAGTAAGTGGCGCATACTCTATCGGAACCTTGTTGACTCTTACAATTGTCTCAACCTGTGTGATACCTGCTACGACGAATTTTCCCATGTGTGCCTCCTTATAAGAAACTCAAAAAGATTTCGGTTAAGTCATATTCTTATAAAAACAAACAAGACTTCACACTACTCGTACGAGATCGCACGAAGCATTTCCATGTAACCCAAAACTTCTTCATAGTAGTCTTCCGGCTGGAAAACGCCCTCCTGAAACATTCTCTCAAGTATTTCCTTATTTATCATCGCTATCATGTTGTCCACTTTTTGGTAATTGGCTTCAGGCTTAAATCTGGTAATGTCACCCCTGTCAAGAATCGTTCTGATTGACTCATCATATTTTTCCCTGGTATCGAGAATTGCGGATGCGGCTTCAGGTGTGTCCTCCACTGCAGCATTGTACAAAAACAGCTTAATGTACGGGTATTGCTGCATACAAACTGAATACACCCTCTCTATTTCTTCTCTTATTGTGAAAAAATCGGTGATGTCCCTAGATACGCCTGTTGTAATCTCCAAATTGATAACACGAATGCTGTAATCATAAACAAACTGATACAGCCCAAGCTTAGTTTCAAAATAATGAAATATTAGTCCCTTACTGATACCGGCCATCTTCACAATATCGTCCGTACTTGCATGCATATAACCACCGAGAGCAAAAGCTCTAAGTGCTGCATTAATGATACGATCCTGCTTTTCTTTCTTAAGGTCAAAAAATTTTTCGTTCATGAAAAAACATTTCTCCTAAATTGACCGGACTAGTCCATTTCAATATAGCATTTTATGTACCTTTTTTCAACGATTTGAACTCAAATGCTTTTCTTATAAAAAAAATTGAGTTAAAATAAATCTTGCAGAATAAAATTCTCTTAAATTTTCATTATGAAGGGAGACGTTATGTCCAAGCATTTCGGTAAAATACTTTTGTTTGCAGCCGCTGTCGGTGCTGCCGCTGCAGGTGTTTATTATTATTTGACTCAGAGAGATTCAGAATTATCCGATGATTTCGATGACTTTGACAGCTATGATGATTTCGATGAGTTTGAGGATGATGAAGCAAGCAGTCCTTTCAAGCGCCGCTATGTGAGTCTTTCCAATTCTTCCGATGAAGAAGAATCTGAGGCAGCTACTTCTGAAGAAGAAGCTCCAGCTCCCGATAAAACTGAAGAATTCTTCGATGATGACGAAGATGATGACATCAGCGATCTCAAGAAGATGGACGGAGCACTGTAAATCGAATATATAAAGAAAGCCGCTACATTACGTAGCGGCTTTCTTTTTCTTTTCCATAACCATTTCCTTAAGGTCACTGGCTTTATCTTTTATTCGTGAATTAGCAGTTCTTGAACTGAGAATATTGGAGATCATTCTTGCTGCAAGATCATAATCGTCCACCTCAAGTGCAATAGCTGCCATGAGGTAATCTGTTGTAGTCTCATCCATTCCGGCTATAGAAGACTCCGATTGCCTTGCCAAAACAAAGCCGTCCAGGGCTTTTTTAAGAAGATCCTTCTCCTCTGCTTCGTTTGCCTTTTTCTTTTCGGCATATCCGGGTGCAGACGGATCAAGATGCTCTGTCTCACCTCGTATCAACCATGCCATCTTAAGACACAGATAAGCTTTCTCTGAATTTTTGGATTTTTTAACCATTGCCGTCGCAATTGCAAGCTCATAACGAACACGGGCTTCTTCGTAGGAGTAGCTCTTATCACCAAATGGCTGTTTCTTGTAATTGGCGCTTATCTTGCTCTTTACCTCATCAATCTGGAATTTCGTAAGAGGAGCAAAGAACTTTGCCAAAACAGAATAGCCACATTCCGGACAGGTTACAACCTCATATTTACTGGGATCCATCTCAGCGTAAACAGGGCGAAGGTCAATATCCTGCTTCTGCATCCTCACTTTTCCGGATCTCAATGTTTTTACATTGAACTCCTCTTCACAAATAGGGCAGGTATACTTCTTATCAAAAAGAAGTGTCTCTTCATTGATAACTACCGCTTCCTTTTTTGCGGCCTCTGCCTTCTCTACAGCCTTCTTTTTTGGATCCTCATACAGTTCTTCATCTTCTAATGCGCCAAGTCCAAATTTCTTTAGTCCATCCAAAAATCCCATAATAAATACCCCTCATATGGCACTTCGTGCTGCCTTTAGCTCCGGCTTATCTCAATCCGGGACCAAAGGCTTAAATAAGATTTCTGACAATAGTTACATGGTAATGGCAAGCACTTATGTCCTCAAGCCTTTGGCAGAACAAAAGAACTCTTGAGAGAAACTATTCTGTTGAAAACAGGTGCTCCATCTTTGGAATCCTTGCTGTCAACACAGAAAAATCCGTTTCTCACAAACTGGAATTTATCATAGGCCTTAGCTTCCATGAGCTCAGGCTCCAGCTTAGCATTTTTGATCACTGTGATGGAATTAGGATTGAGATTCAGTGAACCATCTTCATTATAAACACCCTTTTCCTCATCAATGATGTTTTCATACAGTCGAACCTCTGCTTCTCCGCATTTATCAGCAGATACCCAGTGAATTGTACCCTTCACCTTTCTGCCATCCGGGCTGTCTCCGCCCTTTGTGGCAGGATCATATGTGCAGTGGATTTCAGTAACCACACCATTTTCATCCTTAACACAGCTTGTGCATGTAACAAAGTAAGCATTCATAAGGCGAACTTCATTTCCGGGGAAGAGTCTGAAGTACTTCTTCGGAGGCTCCTCCATAAAATCCTCTTTCTCGATCCAAAGCTCTTTTCCAAAAGGAATCTCTCTGCTGCCAAGCTCCGGCGCTTCCTTGTTATTCTCAATCGAAAGCATCTCTGTCTGTCCCTCAGGATAATTATCAATGATGAGCTTAACCGGATCAAGAATCGCCATCATTCTCTTTGCCTTGGGCTTCAAATCCTCGCGGATGCAATACTCAAGCATAGCATAATCAGCTGTTGAGTTAGCCTTGCTTACACCACAGAGTTCAACAAACTTCTGAATGGATTCAGGAGTAAAGCCGCGGCGTCTGAGAGCTGCTATAGATACAAGTCTGGGATCGTCCCAACCGTCAACTATATTATCCTCAACAAGCTTCTTGATATATCTTTTTCCTGTTACGACATTCTGCAGATAAAGCTTTGCAAACTCAATCTGGCGCGGAGGGTTCTCATATCCGCACTCAATTTTCACCCAGTCATATAAAGGTCTGTGGTCCTCAAATTCCAGTGTACAGATAGAATGTGTGATGCCCTCTTCAGCATCCTCAATGGGATGAGCAAAATCGTACATAGGATAGATGCACCACTTATCGCCAGTGCGGGCATGTGTCATATGAGCCACTCTGTAAATGATCGGGTCACGCATATTGATATTGGGTGATGCCATATCGATCTTGGCTCTGAGTGTCATGGCGCCGTCTGCCACTTTGCCACTCTTCATCTCTTCAAAAAGTCTGAGATTATCCTCTACACTTCTGTCCCTGTTAGGGTCATTTTTTCCGGGTTCTGTAAGTGTGCCTCTGTACTCACGCATTTCTTCAGCTGTGAGCTCAGAAACATAGGCCTTGCCTTTTTTTATAAGCTTAACCGCATTCTCATACATCTTGTCAAAATAGTCTGATGCATGAAACAGTCTGTCCTCATAATCTGCCCCAAGCCACTTCACGTCCTCGATGATAGCGTCCATGAATTCCGACTTTTCCTTGGTAGGGTTTGTGTCGTCAAATCTCATATTGAACTTACCGTTGTATTCCTTGGCAAGTCCATAATTTAAAAGGATACTCTTTGCGTGTCCAATATGTAAAAAGCCGTTGGGCTCAGGAGGAAATCTGGTAACAACATGGTCGTATACCCCTTCCTTTAAGTCCTTATCTATTTCCTGCTCGATAAAATTTCTTGATTCTTCTGCCATGCTTCTAATAATCCAACTTTCTTCTTATATTCCCCTCATCCGAGAATTTATTATGACTTCATGTGTTTCTTACGCTCCGGACTATTGCCCGAAAACATAGTTACTCCCATAAGAGTCATATTTTATTGTATCATCAAATATATTTTTTCTCAAACTCTCCGTCTGTCATAGGTCCATCATAATAATTGCCCTGTACAAGCGGAACTTTTAGACCCTTAAGAATCTGAACCTGTGCTTCGTTTTCCACGCCTTCAACACATATGCTCGCACCTATTGCTCCAGACAGATCCATAAGTGACAAAATAAGAGACCTTGCATACTCTTCCTTACCAAGCTCCGAGGAAATACTCCTATCCACTTTGACAAGTGCAAAGGGAAGTGCTCTAAGACCGCTGATGGAACTGTAACCGGTACCAAAATCATCAAGTGAGAGTCTTATTCCAAGCTCACTTATCTTCTTCATCGCACCCTTCGTACGCTCAGTATTGTTCATGGTCAGGGCTTCAGTCACATCCAGTATCATTTGTCTTGGCTTAATTCCGGCATCCTCTACCGCAGACTTTAGTTTCTCCGCAATATCAGGCTGCATCAACTGAACCACAGACATGTTTACATGAACATTCAGGTCCCGCTTAAGTTTCTTACTCCACTTTCCGCAGCACTTTGCAGCCTCCCTGAATACATGCTCTCCAATAGGATTGATCAATCCAAGGTACTCAGCAAGGGAGATAAACTCCGACGGGCTCACATTGCCCAGTATTTTACTGTTCCATCTGACAAACGCTTCTGCCGCTATGAGCTTTGGTTTCTTGCCTCTGGTATCAAGCATGGGCTGATAGTTAACCGTGAACTCTTTGCAGGAGTCCTCAACTGCCTTGTACATAGCCTTTTCCATATCAAGACGTCTGATAGTCGATGCATCTATATTCTCAGAATACTGTGAAATCCTGTTTTTTCCGGATTTCTTGGCTTCATACATCGCAATATCCGACTTGCGTATAAGCTCCTCGACAGTATCACCCGCAGTGGGAAACTCTACGGTTCCCATACTCATGGTGCAGTAATAGTCGCCATCCTTGAGATACCAGGGCGTGGCAAATGCTCTCTTTATCTCTTCTAAAATGCTGTCAAGCTTATGATAATTCTCAGGCGGAACGATTATGACAAATTCATCGCCACCCATTCTGTAGCAGGAATTCTGTACTCCGTCAATACTCTTAATAGCCGTGGATATATCCTGTAAAAGAACATCTCCGTACTGATGTCCAAGACCATCGTTGATTTTCTTGAAATCATCAAGATCCAGGTACATGAGCATACCTTTGGAATTATTCTTCTTTGCCTTGTCTATATAGCTTACCAGATCTCTCTCGCAGCACAGTCTGTTGTAGAGCCCTGTGAGAAAGTCCGTATATGCCTGCTGCTCTATGCGCTTCTGGTAAATCTTTTTCTCTGTGATCTCATAAATTGCGCACAGCGATACTATTCTTCCATCCACCCATTTTATGCGGGTATAGTACAGGTCAAACCAGCGGTCCTTTTCCTCATAGTAAATCTCGTAGTTTCCACTATGTGAACGAGGCGGTATATTGGCCTCAAAAAGTTCCTTTAGCTTATTCCTCTGAAGTTCCTTTGCAAAGTGCTTTTTAAGACTTCTGTTTGCAAAAAGCAGTTCATCGGTTTTCATGCACCTCACATAGATCGAGCTTCCCACATTATCAAGAACCGATTCCAGTGATTGAAAAGAGCTGGCAATCGAATTCTTCTGAAGTCGCTTCGTAATTATGTTCTGAAGAATTTTAATCGAGTCGTTGATAAATTTGATATCATCAACAATCCAGTCCTTATTGCGCTTGTCCTCTCTTGTCTCTGCAAAGCAGGCATAAAAAGGTGTCTGATCTGATATAGAAATCGGAACAGAGACAACGCCTTTAATTCCAAGGTCTTCGAGTTGTTCCTTCTCACCTGAATTCATGGCAGTACTTGGAGAAACTGCTATCATATGCGATCTTCCGATAAACCAGCAGCGGTCCAGGTCCTTATCTTCTTCAAAAACCTTGTAAACACCCTCTTCAGTCCACTCCACCACGATGTCCATGAGGTTATCCTCAGAATGCATGCGGCATATGAAGGCATTACTGATATCAAGATACTCGCAGACCTTAACAAGAATCTGAGTCATGATATCTTCTATCTCATCATCGCTGTCCAGGAGAGATACTATCTCAGTCATGATCTCCGCCCTGTGGAAGGATACCTTGAAGTCCTCGGACTTCTTAAAATTCTCAGCAGTTGAAGCTGCTGCCAGATTTTCCGACTTTAACGCCCGCACAAGTGCAAGGGAAGTCACCCTAAGAAAATCAAGGGAATTGTAGAATTTCTTCTCAGTCGTAATATTGGTAAACTCTGTGATGGGGTCTTCAGTATAAAGATCCGGCTCATACTCAGCATCCTCGAGAATGGCGCAGGCAATCCATACCAGCATAGTGCGGCCATCAAGCTTTACAGCTACAGCGGCAACGCGCAGATTGGGAATCCTGGTTCTCTCAACTGCCTGATCCTCAAGCTCTCCTTCCGTTACTCTCTGAAAAATGTTCCGGATATGTATATCATCAACTGCCTTTTTTATAGTGGAAACCTCATGAATGTCGCCTGAAAAATCCGTAATTTTCTCGCCGTTTGAATCAAGGCAGCTCAAATAGACTCCGGACATGGCAGCATAACTGTCCTGCCATCTTCGAAGTTCCTTATCCTTCAATCTTATAAAATTTGCGGGATTCTTATTGCCAGCCGCCTCCAAGAGTTGCCATCTCCTTATGTTTCCGGATAGATTCATCCATTTTAAAGTAAAAGACTATACTTAAAATAATTATACCACTAATTAATCTGTATAAAATTACCATTTTATAAAAAACGTATTTTGCGCATCCGCAACGGAGCGATTTTATTTCATAGGAAAGCAATTTTCTATGAAATAAAAATCGCCCCTGCTCTGTTGCAGGGGCGAAAGCAATATTTATTACTCGTCAACGCTATAGTTAGGAGCTTCCTTTGTGATATGGATATCATGAGGATGACTCTCCTTAAGTGCAGCGCTTGTCATCTTTATGAACTTACCGTTTTCATTAAGTTCCTTTATTGTCTCACAGCCGCAATATCCCATGCCGGCTCTGAGTCCGCCAATAAGCTGGAATACTGTATCTTCTACTGTTCCCTTATATGCTACGCGACCTTCAACTCCCTCGGGAACAAGCTTCTTTGCACCCTCCTGGAAATAGCGATCCTTTGAACCATTTTCCATAGCTGAGATTGAACCCATTCCACGGTATACCTTGTATTTTCTGCCCTGGAAAAGTTCGAACTCACCGGGAGCTTCATCACAGCCTGCAAACATTGAACCCATCATTACGATGCTTCCACCTGCTGCAATAGCCTTTGTAATATCACCTGAATACTTGATACCACCGTCTGCAATAATCGGAATACCGTAGTCTCTTGCAACTGAGTAGCAGTCCATGATAGCTGTAACCTGAGGAACACCGATACCTGCTACCACACGTGTTGTACAGATAGATCCGGGACCAATACCTACCTTAACTGCATCTGCACCGGACTCAATAAGAGCCTTGGTAGCAGCTGCTGTAGCAACATTACCTGCAATAACCTGAAGATCCGGGAACTTCTCCTTGATCATTCTGAGGCACTTAAGAACATTCTCTGAGTGACCGTGTGCTGAATCAAGAACAACACAGTCAACCTTTGCATCAACAAGAGCGCTGACACGGTCAAGTACATTTGCACTGATACCAACACCTGCTCCGCAGAGAAGTCTGCCCTGGTCATCCTTTGCTGAAAGGGGATACTTAATGGTTTTCTCGATATCTTTAATTGTAATAAGACCTACAAGATTATAATCATCATCGACGATAGGAAGCTTTTCCTTTTTGGACTTTGCAAGAATCTGCTTAGCTTCTTCAAGAGTGATTCCGGGTCTTCCGGTAACAAGGTTCTCACTTGTCATAACTTCTCTGATCTTCTGATCAAAGTTCTGCTCGAATTTAAGATCACGATTTGTAATAATACCAACGAGCTTTTTGCCCTCTGTGATCGGCACACCTGAAATACGGAACTTAGCCATAAGAGCGTCGGCATCTGCAAGTGTATGATCAGGTGAAAGTGAAAAAGGATCAGTAATGACGCCATTTTCAGATCTCTTAACCTTATCAACCTCATCGGCCTGAGCCTCGATTGACATATTCTTATGAATAATACCGATACCACCCTGACGAGCCATGGCAATTGCCATGCGATGCTCTGTTACTGTATCCATTCCGGCACTCATCATAGGAATATTAAGTTTAAGCTTCTTAGTAAGATGTGTACTTACATCTATCATGTTCGGCACAACCTGTGAATATGCCGGAACCAAAAGTACGTCATCAAAAGTAATTCCTTCGCCAATAATCTGTCCCATTTTTATCTCCTTTTTAGTCCATAAATACTTTGCGTGGTGCAATATTTTTTACAGCTTCAACCATTTCTCTGGTAGGCTCGAAAACAACTTTTTCTCTGCCATCATAGTACATAGTATAAGTAACATCCGGCTGTTGCTCTATTCCGGATGAAAAATCAAGCAATCTGTAATTATCCTTATTACGATATTCGTCCAGATGATAGGACTTAGACGGCGCAAGCATCTCCATGCGCTCAGCTTCGAAAGTAGCTACTCTTTTTCTCTTACTCTTATTGAGGATCTTATCAACCGTGATCTCACGTTCACAGTACTGGTATTCATACTCGATTGAAGCATTGAGAGATGCAAAATAAACACCTACTCCAAATGCAACAAAAAGAATCATGAATATAATGCTGCCACTTAAAAATCCCAAAATAAATGAAATTACAGCCAGAAAAATCAGCAAATACTTAAGAAAAGCCATAAGAGGCTGAGGCTTTCTGGCGACTAAAACTTCTACGTAACCGCTGTCACTCATCATTTTTTGCAAATTTCCTTCCATGTTTTTTAAACGTTATGATATATTAACTGTAAACTCTCGTCAAGAATCGAAACAAAAAAATCTTTTGAAAAAAATCAAATAATGTAGTTAACTATTAATTGCATTCTTAGGACAGAGAATAAAAATAAAAAAGCATTTGCTAAGTTTTTAGGAGTAACAAAAATGAATATCAATGAAGAAAAACGTAACCAGTGGCAGGCCCTTAAGGGAATGGGGTTCAAGGCTCACTGGGATTATTTTTGGGATTATTACAAGATTCATGTGATCGTTGGCATAATCGTTATCGTCGCGGCAGTTTCCATGATAAAGGACATAGTTTCACAAAAGCCCTTTGCACTGTCATGCACCTTTATAAATACCGCCAGCATGAATGAAGCAGACTCTTTGACAAATGAATTCGCACAATATGAAGGCATAGATACATCCAAATATGTTGTATCAATTGACGCTTCTTCAACTATAAACATGGAAAATCCCGATCAATTTACTGTCGCAAATTCAGAGCGCATATATGCTATGATCGCAGCAAGAGATCTGGATATCATCATGGCAGATGAAGCCATTTTCAAGAATTATGTAGGAAACGAAATGTATCAGGATCTAAGCGGATACTTCACAGCTGATGAACTGGCAGCCTTCGGTGATAAGGTTGTTTACGTTGATCCCGAATCTCTCGTGCGAGATGACGATATGGCATCTCTTGATGCAGAAGCTGCTGCCGTTCCAAGGACAGCCGATATCATTGAGAATCCCTCAGAGTCCGAAAAAGCAAAACTCATGCCCATCGGAATAAAGCTTGAAAACAATTCTCATCTTACAGCGCTTGAGTACTATCCTGGAGAACCAGCCTATATCGGAATCGTTACCGCAACCGAAAGAGCTGACACAGCTGCTGATTTCATCCGCTATCTTGCAAACTGATATTTTTAGATCATTGTTTTTTCTCAGAAAAACGGGAAACTAAAATTTCAACTAAAAAGGAGACCATCTTTAGACTTGAACAAAATCTAAAGATGATCTCCTTTTTTATAAGTTCATCAGTCATATTTATAAAAATATCAAAAGCTTTCGCTTTGATAATTATAACTGAGTCATTACAAAGATGTCGTAAATTGCCTTTATGGCTTTTTCAAAATCGCGGTTTTCCACACCAATGATGATGTTAAGCTCTGATGAACCCTGATCGATCATTCGACAGTTTACATTCATATGTGCAAGAGCTGAGAAAATTCTTGCAGCAGTTCCGCGCTGTCTCTTCATTCCACGTCCAACGACTGCGATAAGTGCAAGATCTGATTCAATCTCAAGAAGATCCGGCTTGGCAAGTCTGTGTATCTCGGAAACAACAGCCTGCTCCTTATCTATAAACTCATCCTGAGCCACAAAAACTGTCATTGTGTCTATTCCCGAAGGAACATGCTCAATTGAAATATTCTGATCCTCGAAGGCCTGGAGCACTTTTCTTACAAATCCAACCTCTGAGTTCATCATATCCTTAATTATGTTCACACAGCAAAAGCCCTTCTTTCCGGCAATACCGGTGATAGTATATTTAGACTTTTTGGCTGTTGATTCAACAATCCAGGTTCCGTTATCCTGAGGTCTGTTTGTATTTCTGATGTTTATCGGAATACCTTCTTTTCTTACAGGGAAAATCGCATCCTCATGAAGAACAGAAGCACCCATATATGCAAGCTCTCGAAGCTCAGTGTATGTGATTGTCTCGATCTGAGCCGGTCTGTCAATGATTCTGGGATCTGCAACAAGGAACCCGGAAACATCTGTCCAGTTCTCATAGACATCTGCATGAATTGCTCTTGCTATGATAGAGCCTGTAATATCGGAACCACCTCTTGAGAAGGTCTTTATTCTTCCATCCTCAAATGCACCGTAGAAGCCTGATATAACTGCATATTCTACATTCTTAAGGCGCTTTGCCATTTTTCTGTTTGTTATCTCTGCATCAAAGCTTCCATCCTCGTCGAAAAGGACAACCTCTGCAGGATCAATGTACTCAAATCCAAGATACTGAGCCATGATCTTACCATTCAGGAACTCTCCTCTTGAAGCGGCGTAATCACTTCCTGCCTTTGCCTTGAAGTTCTTTTCGATTTCAGCAAACTCTTCCTTCAGAGACATCTTGAGCTTTAGCCCCTTAATGATTTCATTGAATCTTTCTTCAATAGCAGCCAGCTCCTTTGTAAAATCCTTGCCTTTTTCAGCAAGCTCATAGCAGCCATAAAGCATGTCCGTTACCTTGGTATCGAGATTTGATCTCTTTCCGGGCGCTGAAACAACTACATATTTGCGTTCTTTATCAGCTTTAACGATCTCAGCTACCTTCTGAAACTGCTTAGCATCCGCACAGGATGTGCCTCCGAATTTTACTACCTTGCTCATTTTTTCACTCACTCCTCATCTATAACGCTTATTTAAATCTAATTCATACCTGTCCGTTATTATTTCCCGTAAAAACAGATTACAGAAGTCTTAAATAGCTCTTTGCTCCTTCAAGTTTCTCGAACTTCTCTGCAAAATCACCCTCTGACATCTCAGGCGAAACAAAAGCGAACTCACCGCTTACTTCCTTGCAGCTTACTTCTTTAAGCTCTCCAAACAGTTCTCTCGCACTGTTTTCTCCGGAGGCATCGCATCTTACAAAGAAGTTTCTTACATCATCCTTTATAGAAGCAACCTCTGCAGGAACATTCTTCAGATTCCAGTCAATGTGCTTACCCTTGTGACGCACAATATCTATTACGTCTGCAACCACTGCTGAAGCTGTAGCCTTTTTTCCTGCACCCTTGCCGTAATACATTACATCGCCGAGCATGTTACCGTGAACATTGATTGCATTAAACACGCCGTTTACATTGGCAAGAGCATCATCATAGGGGATAAGGAAAGGTGCAACCATTGCAAAGAACTTGCCATCCTCTCTCTTGCAGCTTCCGAGAAGCTTAATGGCCATTTTCAGTTTTCTTGCATATTCGAAGTCCTCTCCGGTAATCTTGGTGATTCCCTCTGTGTAGATATCCTCATGCTTCACAAACTGGCCACTAACGATAGAAGCAAGGATTGCTGTCTTTCTGCAGGCATCATGTCCCTCGATGTCTGCCTCGGGATTTCTCTCGGCATAGCCCTTTTCCTGAGCTACCTTAAGCACGCTGTCAAAATCTGCGCCCTCCTGATCCATCTTGGTCAGAATATAGTTTGTTGTTCCGTTCAGGATTCCTGCGATAGAATCAAGTCTCTCATGACGGATTGAATCATTCATTGAGCGAAGTATCGGAATTCCGCCTCCAACGCTTGCCTCGAAGAGATAGCTTACGCTTTTGTTTTTTGCAAGCTCCACAAGCTCAGGGCCGTGAGCAGCTACCAGTTCTTTATTGGATGTGCACACGCTTTTGCCACTCTCAAGAGCCTTCTTTGAAAAAGAAAATGCGGGCTCGATGCCTCCCATGGTCTCACAGATCACTTCTACTTCGGGGTCGTTTAAAATCACATCAAAATCATGTACCACTTTATTTTCATGTTTATCACCGGGAAAATCACGAAGATCCAATATGTATTTGATTTCTATCTTATCACCGGCACTGTCCTCTACGCATTCTGCATTAACATCCAGAACCTCAGCGACACCGCTTCCTACTGTACCGTACCCCAATACTGCAATCTTAGTCATGTTTGATTTCCTCCTGTAGATAAATTTTTCATAATATTTTAAACCTCAGCATTTCTACCGATAATCTGTACATTATGTACTCTGGATGCTGATTGAAGCTTGCCAATCATATCTGCCATATCGCTTGTTGTAGGCAGTACCTGTATTCCAACAGACAGAGCCGCTACACCGTTATATGGTATAGCCTGATGCACCGTAAGGATATTGGCTCCGCAGCCTGATATTATCCTCAGAACATCAGATAGAACACCGAGCTCATCATCCATCTGCAGATTCAACGTCAAAGTAGTTCCCTGCAGACTGTCGTGGAATTCATATATATCATCTTTGTATTTGTAAAAAGAACTACGGCTGATGCCAAGGCGCTCCGAAGCCTCATTCACCGTTTTGCATTTTCCCGTGTCCAGAAGTTTTTTAGCCTCGAGCACTTTTAGCAAAACATCAGGAACTGCCTGCTTTTTCAGCACGTAGTACGCTGTTTCTTCCTTCATATTCTGTTCCTCTTAAATAATTGAAGGCGCTGATTGCTGCCTTGTTAAAAAGCAGTCAAAATCTGATTAAATGGACTCTCTCTGAAAAAGTATATTCTTTGAAAAAGACAATTGCAGTGTTTGTTTTTTTACTGCGGACATTTGTGCGCCCTTGAACGATATTATCACAGAAGCAAAATATGTGCAAGCACTTTAACGCATTAAAATGCTAAATAATTGTTCTATGCAGCGTTTTCGATATAAAGGAAAGGAGATGCTTTACACATCTCCTTCAAAAACAGTAGTTGCAGGACCAGTCATGTATACCACATTTTCTTCCCTGTCCCATTTACATTTTATCTGGCCACCTCTTACATGAACCGTGATATTGTCTGAGGTATGGTCGTTTAGCACACATGCCACAACAGTTGCGCAGCATCCGGTTCCGCATGCAAGAGTCTCTCCCGTACCGCGCTCCCATACACGCATATGCACATTTTCTCTATCGTCTATTGTCACAAATTCCGTATTTATTCCTTTTGGGAAAAATGCATGGTGCTCAAACCTCGGTCCTATCTTCTCCAGATCAAGTGAATCGATGTCCACGCCTCTGTTCAGAAAAACTACAGCGTGTGGATTGCCCATGGATACGCAGGTTATGGAATACTCTCTGTCCATTACCTTTATTGGATAGTTCACCACCTGTTTTCCCGCCATAACCTTCTCATCAGGAAGCTTGACAGGTACTTGAGCAGGCTCAAGAATAGGCGCTCCCATATTTACCTTTACACTTGTAACTATATTGTCTTCCGTTTTCAGCTCAAGGATTCTCACCCTTCCTCCGCTTATGATCCGCAGCTTTTTCTTATCGGTAAGCCCCTTATCATAAACATACTTTGCCACACAGCGGATTCCGTTGCCGCACATCTCAGAGTATGAGCCGTCGGCATTGTACATCTCCATCTCGAAGTCAGCCAGGTCGTCCTCAAATTTATTTATGAAAATAACACCGTCACCGCCAACTCCAAAATGTCTGTCACTCAGAAGTTTTACAAGATCAGGCTTATCCTCTTTTGCAATTTTTTCCTTACTGCCATCCACGTAAATATAATCGTTTCCGCAGCCGTGCATTTTTGTAAAGTGCATAAAAACAAAGTCTCCAATCGTTAGAATAATCTGAACAATACTGATTATACTCGCAGAAAAAATACTATGTCAAAAAGATATTATCCGAGGATGATATTTTTATTGTGAGCAAGTGCCAGGCATTCCACTCACAAAAAGAACCCCCGGACAATTAAATCCGGGGATCCTGACCCAAATGTTTCACTCTTTCCAGAAAAAAGTCATTTTTAATCTGACGTCCGCTTGCCCAAAATAGAGCCAATGTTATTGCCCCCATTTATCGTGCCATGACATATAACATTTCTGTCCTTGTCATATTCGAAGGTTATGACGCCCTCAAAACTATCACCCTTAAGGATGCAAACGCCTGTGTCCTCATTATAGTCTGTGAGATAATCCTCACCCCAATAAACATTCTCTCCTGTGTCCTTTTTGGACTTTCCGTTGTCAAAGACAACCTCCATGGTTATGGTGTAGTGTCCCACAACTTCTTTCTTGGAAGGAACCTTCCTCTCCTCGTCGGCAGTAGCTGCCTCCTCTTCTTGAGGAACCGCCTCCTCTTCATTCGTTACAGGCTCTTCTGTAGTAGTTTTCGTTTCTCCACTTATGGAAGACTCCTCAGAAACTACTGTCTCTTCATTAGTCGAAATATTTTCTTCTGAAGATGCCGGCTCTTCATTCAGAACAGGTTCTTCCTCTTTTTTACCATTCTCATATCTGGCATTTTCCAGCATGCTGGGAATAAATCTCTTTACAGTCTCAGAAGCCAAATATGGCTGTGTATAACCAAAGTAATAATAATGACGGTCAATTACAGTCATAAAGCAATACAAGCTCATGTTTGACGGCATATTTTTATCCAGGAAGGATGACTCACATATGATACCGCTTGCGTCTCCTATCTGTGTTCTTTCTTTTCTTACGATATACTGGGAATTTCTGTTGTAATACTGCTCAAAGTTATCGAGAATCTCCTGATCACTCATGTTCTCATAAGCCGCACCTGTCAGCTTCTCTTCATGGATCAGCATAAAAACAGGAACCTCAGTTGTGAAATAATAGAACAATGTGTCCGCATCCTGTGTTTTTATAAGTTTGCTTGAATCCTTAAAAGTCAGATTCCCGTAAGTGGTCTCACTGTCAAGTTCAGGAACATCTATCACATAATCCGGATATGAAACGCGGAAATTATTGTCCGTGGTTTCAAGTCTGTATGCATTTTCATATATGTTGCTTTGAATAAAATCTATGCGGGGCAATTTCAAATCCGTAGAAACACCGTTATATTTTCCGAAGACTCTGACATCCTTGCCTATCACTTCCTGTATAAGAGCTTTGTAGTTCTCTGTGCCTTCATCACCGCAAAATGCCGCCCAATTTCCTTCGGATGTTTTTACTACTATGGAATTTGATACTTTATCATAGTCAGCCGCTTTTCCCTGGATCCATATGGGATTTCCTTTTAGAGAATCATCGTTGGCTGCATACTTATTGTAATTTGTAACCTGCTCAAAACTCTCTGTAAACATTGCTTCCGAATAGTCTGCTGCAAAAGCGGATACCGGAAGCATCAACACACCGATAAAAATTGTTAAAATGCTTGAAAATACTATATTTTTCATAGGCGCTCTCCTTTTCGTAGTAGCGCGGGATTATTGCCCACCAATTACATCCGGTTATTTTGTGTTGTCATTATAGCATTCAAAAAGGCAAAAAAATTACGTGTCACAAAAATGTCATTGACATTTAAGGACACGCAAATATTTTTTAGATTCTGTTTATAATTTTTACAACCAGAGGGCAAAACTTGCATCAGATGGCATTCTGAGATCTCCTCTGGGTGACACTGCAACTGATCCGACCTTGGGTCCGTCCGGGAGGCAACTCCTCTTAAACTGCTGTGTAAAGAAGCGTCTGCAGAAAATATCAAGCCACTTGTCTATGGTTGCTCTGTCATAGCTTGCCTCAGAGCCTTCATCATCCCCTGCAAATGTAAGATAAGCAATACGGCGGATCTTTTCCTTCGGGTATCCCCATCTCAGCATGTAATACAGGAAAAAGTCATGGAGCTCATAAGGCCCTACAATAGACTCTGTCTCCTGTGAAATCTTACCGTCAGTAGGAGGTAACAGCTCAGGGCTTACAGGGGTGTCAAGAACATCAAGCAGTACATCTCTTACCAGTGCGCCTTCCCTGACATTCTTTGTCAGATCTGTCTTTCTTGCCTTCGTTCCTTTTCCGGTTTTCTTATTAACATCAAAGTCTTCGCATTCATCCAGCACGCAGGTATCCGCATAGTACTGTACAAGATGCCGTACAAGAGTCTTTGGAACTCCTGCATTTACTCCATACATTGACATATGGTCGCCGTTATAGGTAGCCCATCCCAAAGCCAGCTCGGACAGGTCACCGGTTCCTATCACCATTCCGTTCATCATGTTGGCAATGTCCATCAGTACCTGTGTGCGCTCCCTTGCCTGACAATTTTCATAAGTAACATCATGTTTCTCAGGATCCTGACCTATATCTTCAAAGTGCTGCATTACGGATTTTTTGATATTCACTTCCTTCAGAGTAGCTCCCAGAGCTTTTGCAAGTTTGCAGGCATTGTTGTAAGTTCTGTCTGTAGTTCCAAAGCATGGCATAGTAACAGCTATAATTCCGCTTCTGTCAAGCTCTAATGCGTCAAAAGCCCTCACAGCAACAAGAAGTGCCAGCGTTGAATCAAGGCCGCCTGAAACGCCGATTACTGCTGTTTTACAGCCTGTATGTTCAAGGCGCTTTTTTAGCCCCATTGCCTGGATTGATAAAATCTGCTCACAACGCTTTGCCCTCTCTCTTTCGTTTGCAGGCACAAATGGCTTTGCAGGAAAACTTCTGGTGAGTTTTGTCTTTGTAATCTCAAGCTTATCAACGTCAACTACATCCAGTTTGTCATCAATGTCATAAGAATATTCAAAGGTTGTAATCCTTCTTCTTTCATGACAAAGCCTTGCTATATCTATTTCCGCATAAGTTATCCCATTTTCAAAAAGCGGCTGCTCCGCAAGGATTGTACCGTTTTCAGCTATGATATTATGGCCTCCAAATACAATATCCTGCGTTGATTCTCCGTCCCCGGCAGATGCGTAGATATACCCGCAGGCAAGTCTTCCGCTTGTCATTCTCACAAGGTCTCTTCTGTAGGAGTCCTTTCCTACAAGATCATTTGAAGCAGACAGATTGACAATAATTGTTGCTCCGGCTCTGGCATATAAGGTTCCGGGGGTATCCGCCACCCACAGATCTTCGCATAGCTCACAGGCAACCTTTAGCCCCTTCACTGATGAATTAAGATCAAGAACAATCTTACCAAAGGACACCATACACTCATCGTCATCATCAGTATCAAAATCATCATCCTCAAAATCATCCCTCATATGAAGGCCCTGAATCTGTACAAATGCCGTATCGCCTATATCCAGGCCGCTGGCAAAGTACCTCTGTTCATAAAACTCTCCATGGTTTGGAATATAACTTTTGGGAACGATACCGACTATCTGACCATTCTGAATTATCACAGCACAGTTATAAAGCTTGTTATTGACCTCTATAGGCGCTCCTATGTAGGAAATCATATCTTTTCCGCAGCTGTAATCTATGATCTTCTGAAGGCCCTCCAATGCCCCTTCAAGCAGCGCTTCCTGCAAAAAGAGATCATTACAGGTATAGCCCGTAACGCAAAGCTCCGGAAAAACCAGTATTTTGACACCCTTTTCCTCAGCTTCCTTCATCTGTTCTATTATTCTGTCAGCATTATAGAGCGGATCTGCCACTCTTATCTTAGGTGTAGCTGCTGCAACCTTTATAAATCCATCCTTCATGCTATTATCCTCACTTGATATTCAAATCCTTCCCATGCTCTCTGGCAAGAACATATATCCTCTCACTGTTATCATTCGGTTCCTCATGTGTATCAGCATCAATAGCCGTAATAAAAATCATCCCTGCCTGCTCTATAAAAGCCTTCATCTCATCCAGCGTATATCCCCTTTGAAGATGTGTCTCTATTGATCTCTCAAAAAGTTCCTCAGAGGATTCCACGATTTTATCCTTTTTTCCCGATGTTTTACCTGCTTCTTTTTTCACGAAAAGTGTCAGATCATATTCATTTATATTCGTATCAACATCGAAGAAGTTTTCCCATATAAAGCTGCAGTCATCTCTGTTCTCAGCTATGGTCACATCGCCTATGACATCCCTGTACTTATGTAGTGTATTAAAGTCAAATAAAAAAAGTCCACCGGGGTACAGGTAATTATTCACCTTGGTAAATGCCTTCCTTATCTGTTCATCCTCAATAAGGTAATTTATGCTGTCACACACACTGACTATAGTTCCCGCTGTACAGAACAGGTCCAGCTCGCACATATCCTGTTCCAGATACATTATGTCAAGGCCCGCCTGCTCCATTTTATTCCTGGCGATACCAAGCATATCTCCGGAGTTATCGATACCAATCATGTCGTATCCAAGCTTAGCCATCTCCTCAGTAAAGCTTCCCGTTCCGCAGCCAAGCTCAACCACCAGATTCCTTTCCTGTAAAAGAGGATCATCCTGCTGATCATCCTGCTCATTGTTCTCCTCAACGGCTTCTTCTGTTTTTTTCCTGTAAGGAACAGAAATCCCATATCCCGAAATAAGCCGCGCTATATACGCAGCCCAATCGTGATATGGGGTCTCATCCATAAATTCATCATATACTTTTGCAAAATCCGTATAGGCTTCCATCATCCGCTCCTAAAAAATTTAAATCGCAAATCTAAGCCTATTTTAACATTATTATCCTGCAAGTCCAAGAAGGGCACTAAGTCCAAAAAAGCTAACAAGACCCATTATGGTTCCTGCAAGAGCAATTCCACCGATAACAGCAAGTACGCTCTTCTTAAAATCCATATCGAGGATTGAGGCAGCAAGGGTACCCGTCCATGCACCTGTTCCGGGAACCGGAATTCCAACAAAAAGAAGAAGTGCAAAATAAAGTCCTCTGCCGGCCTTGGCCTGAAGCTTCATTCCACCCTTTTCTCCCTTAGTCAGGCAGAAAGAAAAAAATTTGCCAATAATAGGCTTATCCTTGCCCCACTCCAGAACCCTTCTTGCAAAGAAGAAGATAAAGGGCATCGGAATCATATTACCGATCGCGATAATTACATATCCCAGCACAAGGTCAAAACCGGTTGCAGTATGTGCAAATGCATGTGCAGAAGGAACCGCTCCTCTAAGTTCAACAAGCGGAACCATCGAAAGTAAAAATACAAAAATATACTGACCAATAAGTGATGTCTTAAAAAATCTAAGCATAAAAACAGCCTCTCTCAAATTTACATGCAATAAGATGCTAATACAAAACGCTCCAATGCACAATTCTATCAAAAGGCTGTTCATTCTACAAGTATTTTTAGTTTTCGGCTCTTTTAGAAACTATAAATTATTGTTTTCCCTCAGAGAAACAATAATCTATGTATTTTGCGATTTATGACAGATAATCTTTCAAAAAACCGATAAGCTTATCCATCTCTTCATCTGTTCCGATGGTAATTCTTAAGTGGTTGTAAATCCTCTCCTTACTCCAGTACCTTACGTAAATTCCCTCTTTTTTCAAAGCAAGGAAAAGTTCTTCCCCTGAAACCCTGTAGTGTTTTGCAAAAATAAAGTTGGCCTTCGAATCCGGGAATGAGAACCCAAGTGCATCCAGTTCCTTCTTAACCCTCTCCCTGGTCGCAATTATCTTATCAACAGTCTGCCTGAAATACTCATCATCCTTAATCGCCTCTACGCCAAGTTCCAATGATGGTCTGTTCATGGTATATGAGTTAAATGAAAACTTTGCATCCTTCATATAGCCGATAAGTTTTTTGGAACCAAACGCATAACCTATTCTCATTCCTGCCATGGCACGAGACTTAGAAAAGGTTTGAACTATTAATACATTATCGTATTTTTCAATCAGAGGAAGTGCACTTTCGCCGCCAAAATCAATATACGCTTCATCGATAATGACAACAGAATTTCTGTTGTGCTTAACGAGCTCTTCAAGCTTGGACACAGGCTCAAAAATGCCAACAGGCGCATTGGGATTAGCTATTATCACTCCGCCATTTGGCTGATTCTCTTCATAGTAATCTTCGAAATTAATCGTAAAATCGTCAGCTACCGGAATCCTCTTATAGGGAATCTTATACAGCTCTGCCCACACATCATAAAATGAATAGGTTATATCCGGGAAAAGAATCGGCTTATCCGAATTGAAGAAAGTAAGATATGCCATTGAAAGCACGTCATCAGAGCCAACTCCCACAAAGATCTGATCTTCCGGCACCTTATAATATTCGGAAAGAGCCTCTGTCAAAGCCGTGGCCTCAGGATCTGGATACAATCTCATATCCTCATATTTCATATTGTCCAGGAGCTTTCTAACCCCGGGTGCCGGAGGATAAGGGCACTCATTTGTATTTAATTTGATTATGTTTTCATCCTTCGGCTGTTCACCCGGAACATAAGGTGTAACTCGTCTTACAACTTTTTCCCAACTCATGATTTATCTCCATAAAAAATAAATGTTTTTAACACTTTACCATGTTAACATACTAAAGTGTTCTTTAACAACCCTTTTATGTTATATTTCCAAAAGATATCAATATACAGCCTTCACATCGACTATTTCATCATTTTCAATTCTATAGCTCCAAACAGAATGCCCCGGAAGTCTGTGTTCTGTAAGATAGTAAATATCATCGATTTTGGTGACATTATAGGGAGTTCCGCCTCCAATGAAATACTTACTGTAAATATCTTCGTAATCGCCGTTTATCAGGCCTTTTAAATTCTTAGTTCTTATCATTGTAGCAGCGTCCTGATTCCCGGATATATCGGTTGACACAGTTATGTAAAAGTATTCGCCATCACGATAAAGAGCCACCATACCCGCCAAAGAATCCGGAACATCTATTTTTTCTTTGATCTTAAGCGTATCTTTGTCGCAAATGATTATCCCGGATGCCATTCCATCTGAACGGATTCCCGAAACAAAGTATATTTCATCCTCATCCAAATAAAAGGACCTCACATACGTGCCGTCTAGAAGACTGTTTTCATCATCATGTACCTTCCTTATCTCAGTAAGATATACCTCAGAAGCGGCTTCTTCATGCCTGAACACATACATCTCACCTGTTGTGGAGCTCCATACATAAAAAGCGCCGGCATTTTCATCATATACAGTGTAATGCGGTCTGTTTCCAATATTATTAAAAAGCTGTGTATTTACATAGCTTCCTTCCTGTCTTTCAAATACCAGTACTCTGTTGTTCTCGGTATCATCCACAAGTATAACCGTGCCATCCCCCGCCATTGTGTGGGGCTGTCTGACATCTGTAGTCAATACCTTCCACTCATTTATCGGAGATTCCAAATTATCGTTGTAAATAATCCTGTCGTGATAACAATCAACTATAAACCAATTACCGTCCAGTTTTGTGACGTATGTAGGGACACTCAGCTCAAATTCAGTATTTGCTTCCTCTAAAAAAGCAGCGCTGTCAATCCTCTCTGATTTCGCTATATAACCGTCTTCAGGCTTCCAGCTCTCCACCTTTGAAGAAATAGTACTCTCTACTCCTGTCGTTGTTTTTTCAGCTACAGAATCGGCTCCGCACCCAATAATGCAGGAGCTTATCATAATTCCCATTAAAATCGCAGTTATTCTACGCATTTGTTTTTTGTCTATGCCTTCCTGATTACTCCCAAAAATAAAACTCATACCAAACCCGTTTTCTCCCTCATAGAGTACTCAGCTCAAAATGAATGGCAAGCCTTTAAATCAGCTTGCCATTATTGTAAGTATCAAAAACATTTTTGCCTGTTATAGTTCACAGTATTGTTTGCTGCATATCCCCCGAAGGAATTTCCCACTTGTCTGCTTCCGACTCATAGTCCTCAGCCTGCTCAAGGTTACCAAGTTCCCTATAGCACTCCGCTATCTTACGAATAGCCATATCACCACCTCTGTGAATATCCAGAATCGGTGATGTCTCATATGCTGCATTGTAGTACCAGACTATCGCTTCATCCAAATCTCCCTTATTGCGATAGTAGGTTCCAAGCTCAAAGCACATTTCACTCGATGGTATGGTAGTGAGATCCTTTAGTGAATACTTCAGAATCTCTTCCGTTTTACCATCTATAACTGCTACATGTGCAAGCACGCAGGCAGCTTCTTTGATCTGATCAAGGTCGCGTCCGTTGTCTGCAATCGCATCCTCAAAGAACTCTTTTGCCAGCATGAAATCTTCATCTGTTCCAACCATAAAAAGCTCTCTGGCATACATGTTATGAAGACGCTTACTTATATACTCACCTTCTCTGACAGCACGCCTAAACGCCGCCAGATCCCTTTCACCATGATCCTCAGTAGGATTATGCTGAATCTCGATATCGCTGTTGCACACTGTAGAATCAAGTTTTACCATCTCATGGATCGGGTCATGCCACACATATTTGCGAAGTCTTCTGAAAAGCTTGGGTCTGAGCTCACGGTCATAATTATAAACAGTATTATGACTCAGCTGATTACAGTAATACATCTGAACAACATCTATGTCGAGCTCATCGATGTCATTTTTCAATTGTTTGAAGCGTTCACGATTTTCCTCATCAATAATCTCATCGGCATCTGCAGAATATATAAAATCACATGTTGCCTGCTCAAAGGAATAATTCCTGGCATCGGAAAAGCTTCCTGTCCATTCGAACTCAAAAACCTTAGCTCCATAGGATTTGGCTATCTCGATAGTCCTATCAGAAGATCCGGTATCGACTATTATCATCTCATCAACCAAATCCTTAAGACAATCCAGACAGTTGCCGAGTTTTTCCTCTTCATTCTTAACGATCATACATAAGCTTACAGTAATCATGGAACGCCCCTCACTAATTCAATGATACACTACAATTATTATATTACTATGTCCACTAATGATGATTCTATTAAAAAGCTGCTCGCGTATATTATTTGTCTATATATTAATCTTATTGAATAAAACCATCATCGTCAATAGATATACCATCTGACATTTGTCTCATATGGTTTAAAACAGCTGCCCTGCTCTCACCTGTAGCTTCAAAAACTGTGCATCCGCTTTGAATGGCTGGAACAAGCTGTAATTTTACCTGACCGTCTTTATAAATGTTTGCTCTCAAAAGCCCTGTCTGCAACTCCTTAGAGTTAAAAAGATAATTTCCCAGGCTATATACGACAGGAACCCCATTTATGTATCCTATCTTCTGTAAAATGTGAGGATGAGCACCGACTATAAGATCCGCACCTGCCTCAACTATCTCAGGTCCCTGCTTTTGCTGCCACCAGTCTATTTCCTCTTTGTTCTCAGTTCCCCAGTGAATACATACAATTACAAAAGCTCCTGTTTCTTTGGCTTCTCTTATTCTGCTCACAAGTTTTGTTATATCCAGGCACCTGAAAACCCCCGGTGAATTGTCCGTTGCTCCCTTTGTATCCGGAGAATCTATTCTCTCTATCTCGGTAGCTGCGATTATAGCGATCTTTATGCCATTATCAGCCATGTAATACACGGGATGGGATGCCTCTTCAAGATTTGCTCCTGCTCCTATCCTTGAAACTCCTACATTATCAATAGCATTCAAGGTATCAAGTAGAGCTGTCTCGCCGTAATCATAGGCATGGTTATTGGCCAGTGTAGCTACATCCACTCCCATCTGGTTCAAAAGTTCAGCTGACGAAGGATCAGCTCTGAAAGTAAAAGTTTTTCCCTCAGTAGGGCTTCCGCCATAGGAATAGGGGAACTCATTATTTACAACCATCACATCCGCGCTTCTCATGTATGATAGAAGACTTTCACCTATAACCCCATCTATTCCACCACCATTTTGTCGGATTTTATTCATTATTGCATATCCCGGATCAAAAAGAATATCACCTGCAAATGCCATGGATACATAATCCTGATTTGCGGGAGTAATTGCATGCTCCCATTTAGGATCAAGTTCTGCTATTTCTGCATCTGCTTCTTCCTGTCCCTGCCCGGATTCTTCCTCAGCTTCTGTTCCGTTTATATCATTAGCATCCGGTTCTGATAAACCATTATCTTTTTTATCTTCATGAGCAACATCTGTATTACTAAATATTCCTACATCCGCGCTCCTGTTTTCTATCTTAGTAGCTCCGGGAAGTCTTGAATTCTCCCCGGCTATTGTGTCATCCGCCACCTCATCATTAACTGCGTTACCGGCTGATAGTGACAGCAGCACTATGCCGCCTACTGTAATAGTGACCAAAAATGCGCATACTGCCGCTATTACCGCAGTATTTATCCTTGTCTTATGGCCTCCTACACCTTTTTTTCCATCGTCATACAAACTATTTTTCATAACCTTTACAGAACATCTGCTGTTCCGCTCACTCCCCAATTTAAGAATACCATATTTTTATAAAAAAAATAGCTGTTGCACTAAAAACTTAGCGCAACAGCTATCCGATACTCATATTATATTGATATTCTCAAATACAAATTAATATCTGTTTGCAACAACCTTGACACCAGGGCCCATTGTTGTAGCAAGTGAGATGCTCTTAAGGTACTGACCCTTAACTGTTGAAGGCTTAGCCTTAACAATCGCATCCATAAGTGCAGTAAAGTTCTGCTGAAGCTGATCCTCTGAGAAAGATGCCTTTCCGATAGGGCAGTGGATGATATTAGCCTTGTCAAGACGATACTCAATCTTACCAGCCTTGATATCGTTGATAGCCTTTGTAACATCCATTGTTACTGTACCAGCCTTCGGGTTAGGCATGAGACCCTTAGGTCCGAGAACCTTACCAAGACGTCCTACAACACCCATCATATCAGGTGTAGCAACTACAACGTCAAAGTCAAGCCAACCTTCGTTCTGAATCTTAGGAATGAGCTCCTCGCCACCTACATGGTCAGCGCCAGCAGCCTGTGCCTCGTCAAGCTTTGTACCCTTAGCGAATACAAGAACCTTAACTGTCTTACCTGTTCCGTGCGGAAGAACAACCGCACCACGGATCTGCTGATCCGCATGACGACCATCGCAACTTGTACGAATGTGTACTTCTACAGTCTCATCAAATTTTGCAGTAGCAGACTTCTTTACTAAAGAGATTGCTTCTGCAGCTTCATACTGCTCAGTTCTGTTAATGAGCTTAGCAGCTTCAACATACTTCTTTCCGTGTTTCATCTCTTAGTCCTCCGTCAGTCTTCTACTACAATACCCATGCTGCGTGCAGTACCAGCGATCATGCTCATAGCACCCTCGATATCAACTGCATTCAGGTCAGGCATCTTTGTCTCTGCGATCTCTCTGATCTTGTCTTTAGAAATCTTAGCTACCTTGTTCTTGTTCGGAACACCGGAAGCCTTCTGAAGGTTGCAAGCCTTCTTAAGAAGAACTGCTGCAGGCGGAGTCTTTGTAATGAATGTGAAACTTCTGTCTGCATAAACTGTGATGACAACAGGAATGATGACATCACCTTTGTCAGCTGTCTTAGCGTTGAACTGCTTTGTGAATTCAACGATGTTAACACCGTGCTGACCAAGAGCCGGACCTACCGGCGGTGCTGGTGTTGCTTTACCAGCCTGGATCTGTAACTTAATGTATCCTTCGACTTTCTTTGCCATAATGGCACCTCCTAGAAATAATGTGGTCAGGCGCATTCCGAGTGTACTCCATGCCTCTCGACCGAAAATACCGGCGAAAGCTGTACACAAATGCTCCCACTCCAGTTCCCATGAATTGAAATAGCTTAATTCCAACCCATCTATATATAGTAGACAAATCTACGATATACCAATTTTAGCTTGTCACCTTACGAACTTCTGTGAATCCAATTTCAACAGGTGTCTCTCTACCAAACAGATTAACATTGATAGTAGCACTCTGCTTACCGAAGTCCATACGCTGAACGATACCAACAGTACCATTCCAAACGCCGGCAACAACTGCAATCTCGTCGCCTACGCCGAAATCAACAGACATATTTTCTGTCTTGATTCCAAGAGGCTTAATCTCTGCATCTGACAGCGGTACCGGTTTACTTCCGGGTCCCACGAATCCAGTAACACCTCGGGTGTTGCGTACAACATACCAGGTCTCATCGTTCATGTCCATATTAACAAGGACATAACCGGGAAACATCTTGCGGCTAACAGTCTTACGCGCACCATTCTTCATCTCTACAACATCCTGAAGCGGTACACGAACCTCAAAAATCTGGTTCTCAAGATGACGGTTTTCAATAGTCTTCTCAAGGTTAGCCTTAACCTTCATCTCATAGCCTGAGTATGTATGAACAACATACCAGTGAGCGTTTTGGTGAGCAGGAGCTCCTGAAGTCTCAACACTTGTGTCAGCAGTATCAGCAGCATCTTCTGTTGCTTCTACAGCCTGTGCATCTTCTTCTGCAGAGCCCAAAGTCAGATCGAGTTCATTTTCATTCTGCATCTCTTCTGCCATAATACTCCTTTATCAAATCTTGGTTATGATATTAATCAGGTAACCAAAAGCGTAGTCAAACACAGCTATAAGAGCTCCGATTATAACGGAAATAATAACAACAGCAGTTGTCTGCTTTGTAATATCTTCTCTGGTAGGCCAGATAATCTTGTTAAACTCAGCCTTAACGCCTTTGATAAAAGAAGATACTTTGCTCTCCTGTGCATTTTTAGTAGCATTATTATCGCTCATATCAACTATACTCCCTTCAACTCAAGGACTTTTCCCACGTTAGTATGGAATTACTTTGTCTCCTTGTGCGGTGTATGCTTCTTGCAGAAAGGGCAATACTTCTTGATTTCCATTCTGTCAGGATGTGTCTTCTTATCCTTTGTTGTGTCATAGTTACGGTTTTTGCACTCTGTGCAAGCAAGTGTGATTCTTGTACGCATTGTTCATTCCTCCGTGCGTTATTTCGATTTTACAGCCTGTTTTAAGGCATAAAAAAAAGACCTAAATTTTCTGTCGCTTGTATAATATAGCATAGGTACTTTTGAACGTCAACTGTATTTTTTAAAACTATTATTTTCATTAGCCGGTCAAATTTTCATTAATATAGAAGAACTTCTTAAATATTAAGTCTTCCTACTCGGCTAAATCCATTAAATACTTTACAGCTTTTCGATTCTTTTTACAATATGTTTATACTTATTTAATTGACGTTCTTGCCAAGCTGATGATAATGTTATAGTAATAAAACATGTCTTTGTATGCCCTCGTGTCGGTTGCCAATGGATTGGCAGAAGCACTCGCACGACATCAAGGAAGAAAGGAGGGGCAGCATGGCAGGCATTGGTATTAATGAAGCTTATAATCATTTCGCATCCACTTATGTTGCAAAAGAAAATGCCAACATAGACAAGCACAAGAAAAGCGAATTGCAAAGCGTCTACAAATCTATCGCTAAGATCAATAAAGAATCCCCTCTTCATGTTTTAAAACAGGATGATAACGCCCAGGCGGAGGTCGTGGGTATTAAAGAGCATGCCCGGACACTCAAAAGTCAGCTTGAAAATATGAGCAACGAAGAGAGCTCATCTCTTGGCAAAAAGTCTGCAGCATCATCTGATCCTGATAAGGTTTCAGTAGAATATGTAGGGAAAGGCAATAGTGGAACTTCTGAATTTAATATAGAAGTAAGCCACCTTGCAACCAACCAGATAAACGCCGGTCATTTTCTTAATCCTGAGGAATCAGTTCCTCTTCCAAAAGGAACCTACGCATTTAACATAGGAATAAACGGACACGATTACGAATTTCAATATAGCATTAGAGAGCATGATACCAACCATGATATTCAGGCAAAGCTCTCCCGCCTTATAAATAAAGCAGGAATCGGTCTTATCGCCGGCATGCAGGAAAGCGACGACGGAAAGAGCACCCTGATAATCGGGTCAAGCGATACCGGTTTAAAGCCCGGTCAGAATCTGAGATTTGAAGTCAGTGAATCCAAGACGGCTGAAAACAGTGGCAGCGTTTCATATTTCGGTTTGAACCTGATAGCACAGGAGCCCTCCAACGCACAGTTTTCGCTAAACGGCACAGAGCACAGTTCATCCTCCAACAGATTTACGGTTGGCAATGAGTTCGATATAACTCTTCGCGCTCCTACTGAGGAAGGTACTCCTGTTACAATAGGTGTCACAAACGAAAGCGATGCTCTTGTTGAAAATGTAAGATCTCTTATAAACGGATATAACACTTTTATAGAGAGCGTAAGTAATGTACAAAACTCCGGAATCAAGAGTTCAAAGCTTATTGGTGAAACCGTTGCCATTGCAGAAAACAGTCTCAAGGGAACATCAGAATATGGAATATCTCTAAAAGAGGATGGTCGCATAGATTATAATGCCCAGCTCCTTCGTGAGAAATCCGGGGCTGAGCCTCCTAAAGAGGTTGTGGTTCCTCTGAAGAATTTCGCCAAGGCTCTTGTAGCAAAAACCGATGAGATTTCCGTCGACCCTATGAAATATGTTGAAAGACCGGTTTTCAATTACAAGGATCCGCATGGTGGGGATAATCCATCACCATATATCACAAGCGAATACAGCGGCATGATGTTCAATAATTACTGCTAAAGCTTTTTTATGGAATAAGTGATGATACGCTACAAAATATATCCCGTTACACTCTCGTTGCGCTTCGCGCATAATCGATTGTAACGGGATATATTTTTCCGCTTACTTCTTTGTTATATTTCTTTTTTCTATTCCATAAAATTCAGCAGGTCATATACCATGTTGCTGCTTCGCGCATAATCGATTGTAACGGGATATATTTTTTCGCTTACTTCTTTGTTATATTTCTTTTTCTATTCCATAAAATTCAGCAGGTCATAGACCATGTTGCTGCTAGACTGTAAAAAAATCCCGGAAATAATATTCCCGGTTCAAGCGATTATGCACGTAGTGCAACGAGATTGAAACGGGATTATTATTCCGGGATTCATTAACTCAAGCTACCTCAAATATTCGCAACCATATCAAGGGCGGCAGCGATAACCTGATCCATGTTGTAATATTTGTATTGGCCAAGGCGTCCGCCGAAGAGAACATCGCCAAAGTCGTCAGCGAGCTTTTTGTATTCTGTAAAGAGCTCATTATTCTTTTCATCATTCATCGGATAGTAGGGTTCATCACCGGGTTTCCAGTCTGCAGGATATTCTTTGGTAATGATGGTACCCTTACCCTGTCCGAACTCAAAATGCTTATGCTCAATAATTCTGGTGTAGGGGATGTCGCGCTCCGTGTAGTTCACAACAGCATTTCCCTGGTAGTTATCCACATCGGGAAGATCCTTTGTCTCGAATCTCAAGGATCTGTATTCCAGATTTCCAAGCTTGTAACCAAAGAACTCATCGATCATTCCGGTGTAGAGAATTTTGCCGAAGCTGTCACCATCTATTGAAGTAAAGGGCTTTGCAGGAACATCTCCATTCATTTTCATAAATCTCTTGAATTCCGTATCTGTTTTAACAGTTATGCTGCCGCTAAGGTTGTTCTCGGCTGCACTTTGGGATGTTTCAAGAAGCAGAAGCTTATTTATAACAGAGGTATAACCGCCCATGGGAATTCCCTGATATCTGTCATTGAAATAGTTGTTATCATATATAAATCTGAAGGGAAGTCTTCTGATTATAAACGCAGGAAGTTCTTTGCAGTCCTTTCCCCACTGTTTTTCAGTATAGCCCTTCACAAGCTTCTCGAATACATCACGGCCGGCAAGTGAAAGTCCTTGCTCCTCAAGGTTAGCAGCTTCAAATCCTTCCCTGATGTCCTGTCCGCTTGCAGCAGCCACATCAAGAGCTTCAGCTGCTGCCTCATCGCCATTAGCAGCGCGCTCCTTTAATATACGCTTAACCTCTTTCCTTGCCTGTTCATCTATGATAGCTCTGGCCTCATCAGGAGTTCTGATTCCCCAAAGCTTACTGAATGTATTCATATTAAAAGGAAGATTGTAGAGTTCATCATGGAAAACAGCCACAGGTGAGTTTATATACTGATTAAACTCAGTGAATCTGTTTATGTACTCCCATACCTTTTTGTCAGATGTATGGAAAATGTGTGCACCATACATATGCACATTTATGCCCATGCGGTTTTCGGTATAGATATTACCGCCGACATGCTGTCTCTTATCTATAACCAGAACATTTTTCCCGGCTCTTGCCATCTCATGTGCAAAAACACAACCAAACAATCCGGCTCCAACTACTAAATAATCGTATTTCATTTACTCCTCCCAAAAACAATAGGTTCCCAACCACTTTTTTGTGCTCAGGAATTCATTTCCTTATGAATTGTAACATAAAACACCGTTTTAAGGAATTTGCAAAAGATTCTGCATCCACAGCGGAGCGTTTTTATAATATAGGAATTTCAGAGAAATTTCCTCGTATTATAAAAAAGCCCGGAAAGCAAATGCCTTCCGGGCGAAATCTTTACACTAAATTATCTTATGCCTGATATTTCTCAAGAGCCGTCATATCGCTCATGTAATCGAGAACTTTCTTGCGTCCTACCTTATTGAGCTTTACATACTGCTGCATTACGCGATTTTCTACAATCTTGTTTCCAAGATCGGTACCCTTCTCAAGAGTACTGAAGTCAACAGGGTTCAGATTAAGCTTATCACACATACGGATAACCGTACCGTAAGCCATTCCTTCAATACCTCTGTCTAATGCTGTTACCAGTGTGCTATATGGAATCGACATATCTATCGCGAACTGTCTGACACTCTTGTACTGTGCTAAAATTTCTCTTTTAAGGATTTCAGCCTTCGTCATATTATTACCTCCTATCTTCTTCAATTATATTTTTCTCGAACCGTCCCACGCCGAATCATCCCTGATAAATGAACACGGTTTTTACAGCTACAAAAAGTTAAATGTTATTACGTCATTTTGTAGCAGTTTCAAGTATACCTTATGAACGGTTTTTCGTCACTTATTTTTTTCTAAAATTTTATAATAAAATTCAATAAATTTGTCTGCGATTTTTGGACATAATGACAAAAAGTGCATGGAATCTAGTCTTGATACCTCAAACCCAACACCCATGCACATTTTTTCGTTTCTGAAATTTTCACTCAGTCGACAATGTTCAAATTGAAATTTTAGAAAAATTAGAAAATTTCAAAATATTTAACGGAATTACATACAAAATTTTGAAAATAATTTGAATTATTTTTTCGTTTTTTCGTTTCAAAAAGCTATCACGTTTCCGTAATTGTATTTATTATCCTACCGTCGACCTTTAAATACATCCTAAGTTTTCTAAGCAGTTGTTCCGGATTTGCTGCTCTTGCCGCAACATCACCCACAATTATGTAGTCAAAGCTGTGCTCAGGCCATGGAAAAGTCACAAGCTCAGGGTCACCTGATACCATGTCATTAACCATATATTTTGATAGTCCTGCAAATACATCCGCATTGGTAATCCCCGCCGTATAACTATCCGGCATCTGATACTTTATGGCAGATAAAGTAGTTCCCATTCCGGCATTAATATCAAGAATCCTGAGAACCCGGTTATAGAGCCTTATCTTTTTCTCCGGGTTTGAGCCGGCAGCTGCAGATGAGCTGCTCTGACCTGGAAAATCAGAATTAACGCCTTCACAATTTAAGTCCTTTTCAGATATCGCCCTCATCAGTGACGTGATTTTGTCATCTTCAGGCAAAGTGTAATTCCAGATATCAAAGCCCCACTTCTCAGTAAACTTCTCTCTGGATCTTTCCATAGCATCATTTTTGTCAAATCCGCTTCCGCCGTGATGATAGATGAAAGCATTGTGACACAGAATCTGGCGCCATCCTGCAAGGCACAGACGGATTCCAAGGTCATCATCCTCGAAATATCCCGGTGAGAAGCGCTCATCAAATATAGCCTGCCCTCCGTTCATGAGGACGCTTCCAAGTGCTTCTCTTTTTACCAAAAGTGCGAACCCGGTAAGTCTGCACCTGACCTCTATCGGATTCCACATTGGAACATTATGGTCCTTTGCATAGCTCTTGGCTGTCTCAAGGGCTGTCTCAAGGCTTATTGTTCTCCACCAACGGTGATCCCTTTGTGTAGGATTATCATCCACACGGAACATATCATCACGCTTTATGATATTCCCCGATACACTTTCAAGAGGCCTTGATTCAATCATGGGTGCCTCTCTGAGATACGGCTCAATGGATTCCATGGACACTTCCTGTGATGGAGCGCAATTGGTCACCGCCCCGGCCGCCCCGTTTCTTTTGTCTGAGTACAGTCCCATCTTTAGCCAGAACAGAGAGTTTGGCATAAGAATTGCATCATTATTAAGGAAAAATACATCATTTTCAGGATTTGCAGCAAGAAGCCCTTTGTTACAACCTGCAGGAAATCCTTCGTTTTTTTCATTTTGTATGAGTTTAATATGATGATCCGAATCGCACTTTTCCCGCAAAAAGCTCCGCAGCTCTTCATCAGTGGATGCATTATCCACAATAATGACCTCATAGCTGTCTTCCTGGCAATATCTTCTTATGGCATTCAGACACTCTTTGCAGAGCTCCGCATCATTATAGGACACAATCACAATCGAAGTATTTCGAACAAAGGCTCTGTCTCTGACATCGCTTATTGCATCTTGAATAACCTTTTCATCCTCAGGTTCATCGCAGTAATGCAAAGCATTCTCAAAACATAAAAATGCCTGATCTGCATTTCTATATCGATAATACAGACCAAGCATAAAATACAATTCATAATTATCATAATGCGCACGGAGCCCCTCAATGAGAACAGCGTATTCATCCACGCTGCTGCCCTGCTGCTCAAACTCTCCTGCACGCAATATAAATGATTCTGCAGATTCACGTTGTTCCTTGATAGAATGAACTTTCATATTGTCCCCCGACATAAGCAATTATCAAATTATCGTTGACAATATTATACAAAACAATATATCAATTTTTCAACGTCAGGTGGGATTACTGATCAATATCCTTGAAACTCTCTTCCACTTCAGCAGGTACCTCGAAGCTCTCACCTCTGGTCTCTGCAAGAACGCCTGCAAGATAGTATACCCTTTTTCTTGTGTATGACCATCCGGTACCATTTTCAAGAAGAGGCTGAAGTGTTCCACCAAGAGCTTCACTTCCTGCTTCCTTAACAGCAGCTTCTTTTCTCTTTATCCACTCTCTCTGATCCTTAAGGAGTTCTTCTTTCTTCTCAGGAGTTACCTCCTCTGTGAGCTTGCTCCAAACTGAGTTAAGTTCGTTGTCCCACAACTCAAACATCTCATAAGAAGTTATATTCATCTCCTGCTGAGGCATAGCCTCCCAGTCAAGGTTTTCATACTCCTGGTGTTTTGCCTCAACCATGGCAATTTCACTCTGCACTGAGCCATCATCCACAATAGGCTCTGCATCCTTTACAACCTTTTCCTCCGGGGCAGTTTCGACAGCTGCTGAAGTAAATCCGGTTACAGCAGGATCAACAGGCTCAAATGAAGGTCCCATGGCATTCATGATTTCATCTGTCACACCCAAAGATGAGAGCTTTTCAGCCTTTACCTTTTCAAGCTCATCCATTGAAATGAAGCTATATTCCTTGAAGGAATCCATGATTTTTTTGTACTCGCTATCGGTGTAAAGATTCGGCACATCTATTTTCTCATAGTTTTCCTTATCAACTACCTCATAGGAATAATACCAGTCCTGATCGCTACCTTCGTCTTGGTAATCGCTGAGTCTGAGGGTATATATGCAAATCGCACCATCAAGAGATGAAGCATCAAATTCATCATGTTCTCTCATCATGGCAAAGCTGTCCAGGTCATACTCCTGCTCTTCATAGTAGCCAAAACGGTAATTACCGTCAGCATCTATTATAGACATATCGACTCCATGATTGGATGCACCGTTGCTGCCGCTTCCGGAAATGAGGCCGCAGTTATTTATCTCAGTAAAGCTTCGTGACCAGTTTTCAAAGCCATAAACAATCTGCGCTTTACCCTCAATATCCTTCAAAATAAGTGTTGCTTCACCTTCCTGCTCCACAAAAGGACCTGTAAGTCTGATTGCCAGCTCCTTAACCCCGTCAGATCCGCAGTCAAGGTATGCATACTCCGCTCCTGTTATATCTCCGTGCTGAAAGTAATTATTCTCGTCATTGAAAGTCTTGTTAAACTCTGCCATAAGCTCAGATAAACTATACTCTTTATCTGCCGGCACAAGCTGAATAAGCTCCTCAATATCTGAAGGATAATCCACATTTTTCAATATATTATTGTTGTAAAAATCCAGGCTGATCTTGCCATCTCCGGCCACAACCTTTGACAAAGATTCGGGGACCTGACCATCAGTGCTCTCCGGCGCTCCGCCATTGTCACCCTCAGCAGCCTCAGCTTTTTCACTCTGACTGTCCTGTGCTGTCTCTTCACCGCCAGCGCTGCTATCAGAATTCTCCGCCTCTGCCTCAGATTCTGCTGCAGCCTGTTCATTCTCGGTTTGATTCTGAAATAGTCCGTCATCTGCGCCGCTTTGCTGAGTAGGTGTACAACCCGCAACCAAAGTGCATATCCCAATTATAGGTAAAATCGCTTTAAACCTGTTCATCTCTTTCATAATCTGACTCCTCATCTGTTTTATTTTCTCTTACCAGAAACTTCATTATTTTGCTATTATGCACCAGAAATACTGCCCCCAGCAAGAATAAATGTGTATAAAAGACGCCTACAATATAGTAATTTCTCTCAAGAAGATATCCCATTCCAAAGCCAAAGAAACACATTCCCGAGCACAAAACCATACAAAGAACCAGTATCGGCAGTCTTAAAAATGCATTTTTAATAGCGTCTAAAAAGTCCATAAAGGATGCATCAAAATATACAAATCTACCGACCATAAGTCCAAGATAATACATCATTACAGGGCTGTACTCACTCTCGTCCCCAATCAGATTAAGATACACCAGAATGATAATTGCATAGAACATTCCAAGCATTCTGACTGCAGCCTTTTCCTCCTTGGCAAGCCTTCCCAGCGGAATAATAAGGCTATCAAGAATAGTATTTAAAACAATGGACAGACAGATTAAAAGCAGCAGTATAAAGTCCTTGCCATCTGTCCACAGCTGATAAAAATACTGTAGCACCACTCCGGATCGTCCTGCACCGCCCTGCATCAGTGAATAAATATGATTTAGCACCACATATGCGCAGGCAAAGGATATAACTGAAGTCCCTGAGATTATCATCTCATAAAAAAGCTGAAGATATTTGTGAAACTTAACAGGAACCGCATTTCTTCTCTCCCGCCTTGGCATGAAGGACGAAGTAAACCTCGCTCCTCCAAGAAGAACCAAATCACAAACAAGAACACCCACAAGACCCACAGCAAAAAACAAAAGCTTCTGAAGCCATGTGAAATCCGAATTCAAGTAAGCATCAATTGTCATTTTTTCATACATCTCCTCATAATTATTAACATATAAAAATTCCCGCCTATTCTGTTACCGCAAAAGAAAACATCTGCCATTACGACATCTTAAACCTGTAAATCCTCGTCTCATAAGGTCTGTACATTCCATGTCTCACCGCATATGTGCAAAGCTCGCTCCTCATAAGGTCCTGCAGCACATTATCAACACCCTGGTCAGGCGCATCGGTTTTTGCAACAGCTCCGTTTCCAAGTTTCTTTACAAGCTCACTAAAGCCGGTGCCATATCTCATGTACTGCCTTCTGTCAGGATAATTGCACAACATCAGCTGTCCCTTTTTCCCTATGTATTTGTCAGGAATGCTTACCTTTACCGGCAATCTCGAGAATGAACATACAATCAGATAACTGACATTTCCAAGTGTACGCTCATACATATAAATGTTGACGTCCTTTGGATTATACTCTTTATAATCCCCATATAGAAGTGCTTTTGAACTTTTTCTGAGTGCAAGACATTTTCTGTAAAAATTGAGAATGCTGAACTCATCCTTCTCCTGAGATGCAACATTTATCTTCCTGTAATTGGGATTAACATAAAACCAAGGTTTCACCTTGGAAAATCCGGCATATTTGGAATCACTCCACTGCACCGGAGTTCTGGCGGAATCCCTGCTTGACAGATGAATCCTCCTGAGTCTTTTCTCAATCGACTCCTTAAGATGGTAAGTGTTGTAGTTGGTCTTACTGGACACATCAATATACTTATCAATGGAATTCAGGCGGATGTTGGTCATACCTATCTCCTGTCCCTGATAAATAAAAGGCGTCCCCTGCAAAAACAGGTAGCATGCAGCAAGCATAGTGCCGCTTTCCCTGTGATAATATTCACTTCCGTATCTGCTGATAACACGCGGATGATCATGATTTTCCAGGTAAAGACTGTTCCAGGCCTTGCCCGCAAGAGTGGTCTGCCACTTTGTAAAAGCCTTCTTAAGCTTTACCAGAGAAAAAGGTCTGTGAATATATTCGGTATAAACACAGTCAGCCATCATGTGATCAAAGGAAATCATCATATCAAGTGACTTATTATCCCCTGTCAGATATTTCAGTGCAGAGTTAACCGTTGTCATAGGTCCTTCGCCTATCTGAAAACAGTCATATTCCTTGCAGACTTCTCTAAACTCAGCAAGATATTCATGAATATGAGGACCGTCCTTATAAAAAGGCATTCCGTTAACCGCAGGCAGAAAAGGAATTCCGTTTGGAAGTCCTTCCTTTTTGGATATAAAATTTATTACATCCTCTCTAAAACCATCAACTCCCATGTCAAGCCAGAAGCGCATGATTGATTTTACTTCCTCGCGCACCTTAGGATTATCCATGTTCAGATCGGGCTGTTTTTTCGCAAAAATATGAAGATAATACTGGCCTCTTTCCTCGTCATACTCCCAGGCCTTACCCTCAAAAAGACTATCCCAGTTATTAGGCTCATCTCTCCAGATGTAGTAGTCGCTGTAGGGATTATCCCTGCCCTTCCTGCTCTCCTTAAACCAGGGATGCTCGTCAGAAGTGTGATTGACCACCAGATCCATTATCACCTTAAGTCCCAGTTCGTGAGCCCTGTGAAGCACCTTCTTAAACTGATCAAGAGTTCCGTAATCAGGGTGAATATCTTTATAATCGGATATATCATATCCATAGTCAGCGTTGGGAGATGGATATAGCGGAGAAAACCAGATTCCGTCTACTCCGAGCTTTTTCACATATTCAAGCTTATCGTAAACCCCGTACAGATCTCCTATGCCATCGCCATTTCCATCTGCAAAGCTGCGCACCCATATCTGGTAAAACGCCATTCTCTTATACCAGTCTTTTTCTCTTACCTTTTCATTACTCATAAGCAATCACCTGCAAAGAAGAAATTTCTCAGTCCATCTTCACTCCGTTTATACTCATGTCGAGACCCTCCAGGACAGATTTTCCGGCAAATTCCACGCTCTTTTTCACATTCTTTTTCACGTTTTCCTTTGCGGTCTCGGTAACCTCTTTTACATTCTCTGAAAATTCCTTGACTCCATCCGGAAGCTTATCCTTGAATTCCTCGAAGTCCTCCATAAAATCCTCCTTGAAGTCCTCGAAGTTTTCCTTCATGCCACCGTAAATATTGCGGGGAATATCAAAAATCTGGCTGGTTCCTTTCACTATCATGGAAGCAGATTCCAGTATGTAATCCGCACTCTCCTTCTTTCTTCTCTTGAGAGTTCCGTCTGCTACCATGTCCCTGATGACACCGTATCTCTCATAAGCAGCATGCACTGCATCATCCCAGGAAATGTAAATCTCATCCATCGCATGCTGTCCAACATCATGGACAGCTCCAAGGTCCTTTGATACCTCTTTTAAAAGAGCTGCCATGGATTCTGCGTTTTCTTCTATAAGATAGCCGTTCCTTGCATGTGTTATTCCTTCTGCAGCACAGGAATTTTTAATAAGTACGCTTCCAAGTCCGCAGGCTGCTGCCTCGCGCACAACGATACCGTTTGTGTCATATACAGAAGGAAACAGGAACAGATCAGCTCTCGTATTCCAGGCACGAAGCTTTTCCCTGTCATGCTCGGGGCCTGCAAAGATCACTCTGCCGGACATACTACCTGAGCCGTTAACCGTAACAAGCTTCTTTTTCTTGCCATCTATAAATACTTCTATCCCCTTCTTATCAGAATCCTCAGTTACTATGTCAACAGTTATGCCATATTCTATGGCCTTTTTCTGCATTTCCTCGCAGTCGGCACCGCCTCCGATAAAGATCATTCGATAATCCACGCCCTCCTCTGAGAGTTTTTTCATGGCATCAACTATTATTGGAAGTCCCTTGTACTTCATCATTCTTCCCACAAAAAGGAAAGCAGGCACATTTTCAGGAAGGTCAAAGGCACTTGTTACCTCCTTAACCCTGTCTTTATCAATTCTGCCCTTAGGAAAATCGACGCCGTTACTCATAACCCTAAGCTCCCCCTCATAACCAAGGGATTTAAGGTTTTCTCCCGCACCTTCGGAAACCACCCAGACTTCATCACTTACAGATATATTCTTTATCATTGCTTTTATGGTTTCTTTTTTCAGAAAACCTTCACCTACTGCTCTGGCAATATCAACATCAAACTTGGTGTGATAAGTGAAAACTATCGGTGCGCCGGTTTCATTCTGTAATATTCTCGCCATTATCGAGGATACAGCAGGGCAATGAGTGTGGATAATATCAGGTCCAAACTCCGCCATCTGCATTATCTCTCTCATAGCAAGTGGGTTGCCCGTGCGATACCCCTTTACGAAATCCGTAGTATCGATACTGCTGTAGGGAATAACCTTGTAGGGATATCCCTCATAATCAGCATTGGGATATTCCGGTGTTCCAACTACAACCTTTGCTCCCATACTTTCTGAGAGAATTTTTCCATAGTTCATAACTACATTAGCGACACCATCTATAACCGGCGGAAACGAATCATTAAGTAAGCAAATATTCATCTTGTATCTCCCCTTCTTTCTGATATTTAAGCCATTTATGGCATATCTGTTACACTATTATTCGAACAAATGTGGTATAATAAACTACGTGCTTACCAGCACATTTTTTATGTCTGTCATCCGGCAATTCTACAAAAATCAATCAATGTATTTTGCTTTTTGACAGTTACCATTTTATAACTTTTGTGGAGGAATGAATAGTGAGTTTTACAGTGTTTGCAGATGGCTGCGCCAACCTGCCAAAAAAACTTCTTGATGGGATCAGCTTACTGCCGTGCAGCTATCTGGTGAATGATGAACCCGTGACCTACACAGGCGACATCGAGGATTTTGACGGCCACGCATACTACGAAGGCCTGAAAAACGGTGACAAGGTAAAAACCAGTCTTTTAAATACAGCTTTATTTTTGGAGTATTTTACTCCCATCGCAAGTAACGGCGGTGACATCATATATATCGCAATGAGTTCCGGCATCAGCGGCACCTACAATGCGGCAATCGCTGCTGCAACCGAGCTTATGGAGGAATATCCGGGCAGTTTTATCCACATCGTTGATTCCCACGGCTGCGGATTTGGCAACGGAATCCTTGCTCTCAAGGCAGCTAAGCTAAATAAGGAGGGCGTAGATACCAAAGAGGCAGCAAAAATTCTTGATGAAGCAGTTCCTCATGCCTGCCAGTATTTCACAGTTGATGACCTGAACTTCCTTAAAAATACAGGCCGTGTAAGCGGTGTAACAGCCCAGATTGGCACCATCCTTAATATCAAACCCATACTTTTTGGAGACAGCACAGGGCATATCGTCTCCTGTGATAAAGTCAGAGGACGCAAAAACGCCATCAGAACCATCATTCAAAAGTATTCTGAAAAGCACATGGATACAGATGATAAAATCGTATGCATATCACATGGTGATTGCATAGAAGATGCCAATAAACTGGCAGAGATGGTAAAAGAGATAACCCCCGATGCCAATATAACCATCAGTCAGCATGAACCCTTCTCAGGAGCTCACGTAGGCCCCGGTATGCTTGGCCTGTTCTTCTGGGGCAACGAGCGCTGATTATATCAGAACTCCCTGCATCTAAATCCCCTGCAAGCCCCATTTCGTCTGCTGGCGAGGCTATTAAAACAGGGGAAGTTTGTATATATGCCGCCCAAAGCATGTCTGAGTTCTATGCCTTGGGCGGCATATGCTTATACAAACTTCCCCTGTTTTAATGGTCAGCCGAGCGCAGAAGAAATGGGGCTTGCAGGGGCTTTTTATTTTCTGCGTCGTCTTCTGCGAGCCAAAATTTTCAGGCCTATGTTTCTCAGGATCAAAAAGCCGCTCACTATCATAGCAAAGGAAAAGCCTACAGCTCCAAGTACAGGGATTCCAAATATTCTGGGTTCCATGGAGGTTGTGCACATAACGCTGGACGCAATAAGAAGTGCAGCTACTCCAAGTCCAATGACCATATTCCTTATGGAGGAATAGATCAGCTCATCGAATTCCTTGGAAGGATTGATGTTTATATTAACCTTACTCTGACCTGCAAGATACTCTTTCATAACCTGTGAGGTGAGAGCAGGAATCTCGATTCCTCTGTCTGCAGCCCTGTAAAAGGCACGGCTGTATTTTGTGAATTCCTCTCTGATATCAAGATTCTGAATAAAATCATCAGTTATTCTTGATGTGGCAATCTGAATCATGTTTATATCCGGAGATATTGTTGCAAGAACACCCTGCACATGCGCCAGCCCTCTGCACAGCATAGTCATACCGTGAGGAAGTGCTATACCATTTTCCTTCATGATGTCCATAAGGCACTGCAGAGCTGCAGCTATATCAAGGCTTCCAAAGGATATGGAGCCATACTGATCGAGGAAGTTTTTAACCTCGACATATAGCTTTTCTCTGTCGGGAGCCCCCTGAACATCACCAAGATCCAAAACTGCATTTACTGTAGCCTGAATATCATGCATGGCTATGCTTCTGACTCCCCGCACCATAAGTCTTCTGTCTCTATCGGAGAGCCTTCCCATCATGCCCATGTCAATCCAGACAATTTTACCTTCGCATATTTTAACATTGCCCGGGTGCGGATCTGCATGGAAAAAGCCGTCATCCATAACCTGCTTGATAAAACTGTTTGCATATTTTTGCCCGATCTCATCAAGATCATAACCATGTGACGTAAGATACTCAACATCATCAATGGAGCATCCACCCACATATTCCATCACAAGGACCTTATCAGTCGTGTACTCAATGTACATGTCAGGGCAGTCAACATATTTAATGTCCTTATTGTTGCTCTTAAACTCTGCGATGTTGCAGGCTTCCTTTAAGAAGTCCATCTCCTCTCTGGCAACGCCCCACATCTCATCAAGGATCATATCAAGATCCACGATATTCTTAAGGTCGCCTACCGGCGGCATGAGCTTCACCAGACGATGAAGAAGACTAATATCCCTTGACATTATCTCAAATACACCTTTTCGCTGTACCTTGATGATAACGTCTCTTCCCTTACCGTTAGCACAATTCTCGTTAAGCCTTGCTCTGTGTACCTGCGCTATAGAAGCTGAACCGAGAGTCTTTTCATCAATCCATTCGAAGACATCAGTAAAGGGTCCTCCGTAGGATTCCTCGATTATATCTATCACCTCTGAAAAAGGCATGGGCGGAACATCAAAATTAAGCTTGGACAGCTCATCACAATATCGCTTCGGCAGTATGTCCGAATGCATCGACATAATCTGCCCAAGCTTGATGTAGGTTGGTCCAAGCTCTTCTAAAATAATCCTGAGTTTTTCAGGAGAAATGCCCCTTGTTATCTTGTTCCTTGCAAGCACTCCCCTTATTTCCTTAAATCTGGCTTTATCCTCAGCATTACGTATTTTGCCATCATAAACAGGCTGACCGTTCTCTGCAGCTTTCTCAGCTTCAGCCTTGTCAGCCTGTGCGTCGGCTATTTTTCTCATTTTGCCGACAAGATTACTTAAATCTGTCATTCTTTACTCTCAGCAGCTGCAATGAGTTCCTTAAGCTTTGTAAGCTCCTCGGATGAAAGTCCGTCAACCACCTTTGACAAATCCTTCTCTCCGCTGTCCTTCTTGCCTGCATTCTCCTTAACAGTGCGCTTTAATTCCTGATTAAGAGCCTTGCCCTGCTCAACCGTTATCTCACCCTTTTCAACCATTTCTTCAAGGATCTCTCCGGCTTTCTCAGCTGTAAGTGCAACAGCACCAACGCCTGCAAGTAAGATTTTTTTGAGTCCGTCTGTAAGATTATCCATGTGTCACCCTCCTAAAGAAAATGTTATATCTTTAAGCCATATGCAAAGTGCTGTGTTTGCCGTCTTCAAAGAGGCGCAGCACTTATGGCTATATAAAGATCAGAATATAAAATTCCACAGCTTTGGGAAAAAAATGATGCCGCCAATTATCGCAGCAATAATGGCACTAACAAGTACCGCTCCCGCCGCAGCATCCTTTGCCTTTTTAGCAAGCGGCTGCTTTTCTTCCGTCACCAGATCGACAACCGCCTCAACAGCAGTATTTACAAGCTCAAGGCTAAGAACGATTGCAAACAGAAGAAGGCACAAATACCACTCCATAAGGGATATCTTAAGAATTATTCCGAACATCACCACCAGCACTGTAACAAGGCAGTGGATCTGCATGTTCCGCTCATGAAAAACGGTAGCAAAAATACCCTCAAATGCGTATCTAAAGCTCTTATACAATTTGACTTTTTTAGGTGTCTTATTATCCATATACTAATAGTATAAAGCCATTTTACCGATAATTCCACGTTTTTTATTATCTATCTGAAAAACTTCCCACACCTTAGAAAAGCACCGGTGCAGTCTTCTTGCTGCTGCATCTCATACCATTATATTTTATGAGGATTTGATAGACATATGCTGTGCTTCAGAACTCACAACTGCTCCGTAGGTCTGTCTCGGACTCATCTCAGATGATTTTATGCACTCGTAAGTTTTTCTTAAGGCCCAAAATTGCTTTCCTGCATGCGGAGAAAAATGTCTGAAGCAAGGCGGGCAATGACCATGACCTTTGAATTTACTATGCGCCTTGCAAGTTCTTTTCGGAGCATGCAAATAGGAAAGCAATTTGGCCTTTAGAAAAACAAGAGGGCATAATGAATATGAGATGAGTTCGAGGCAGACCTTTGAGCAGTTGCTCAGACAAGCTTCGCACAGCATATATCAAATCCTCATAAAATATAATTTCGATGCAAAAGCAGCAAGAAGACTGCACCGGTGCTTATTAAAGGTGTGGGAAGTTTTCAATTATCACATCTGCTCGCTAAGGTATATTGATACTCTGCTCTGGATTATGTCGGCAACCTCTTCGGCGCTCTTTTGGCCTTCATAGTAGGCTGCTGCCTCTTCTTCGATGATCTTTATGACATTTTCATCCCTGTTCTCACTGTTGGTAACAGATTCGATGAATCCGACCACATCCTGGGTTTCTTCCTCTGATAGCGCTTCAATGTTCACATCAAGGCCGCCGATACTCCAGACAGAAGTGGTTTCTACTTTTTTGCCGTTCTCATCAATGTAATAAGGCTTTTCCTGCGCTTTCTTAGCAAGTGCATCCATGGCTTTTCTCTCTATCGGGAATCCCCACTCTATGTTCTTCTGATAATCCTCTGAAATAAAGGACTTCATGAACTCCCATACTGCCTGTTTATCCTTGCAGGAGCTGCTCATGGCTATCTGATCCATAGCCTGTATATAGGATTTTCCGTCTTTGTTTGTCGGATAACCGTTAAACTCAATATCTTTTCCAAAATATCCTTTTTTCAGTACCTGATAGTCCTCAAAGGAGCTGAGCCAGTAGCCCTTCATAAGAGATTTATTTTCTCTGTAATACGCCTCATACTCATCGTAATCAATGTCCTCATCAGTATCCTCAGGCAGTTCCTTAATAAACTCCAAAAGCTTTATAAATCCGTCTGTATCAAAACTGCAGGTCCCATCCTCATAATTAACATAGGAGCTACCGATTGTCTCATATAAAGAACGTGCATCGCTTCGTGTGAGCATTCCCATTCCAACCTTGGGATCAATGCCGAGGCGCTCACATACCTCCTTGTAATTGTCGAGAGTTATCACCTCTCCGTTGGTATTGTCTTTTGCTACAACACAGGTCACTATATCAAACTTCGGAATGATGGAGTACATCTGACCTTTCACCTTGGTAGATTCAAGTACATTGGACAGATAATCTGCTATTGAAACATCCTCGTCAGCCTCAAAGTAAGGATCAAGAGGCTCGATCGCGCCCTTTATTGCATAGCTCTCAAAAGGCATGTTGTTTTCAACCACAATTATGTCAGGTGCCTTGCCCTGTGTGATATCAAGACTAAGCTTATTTATTCCTGTCATGTATATATCGCTGTTTTCATCATCACCGGCCTCTTCACCGGCAAGATCAGCATAATCCACCACGCTTATTTTGTACTTATCACTGGCTTTATTAAACTTTACAACCTGCTTTCTGATCTCATCTGAAATAAATACTGTTCCGAGAGTCAGGACTTCTCTCTCCTCAACTGAAGAAGGATCAACCTTTGTCAGATAACTCAATGTGGAATCATCTCCCGAAGAATTTGAAACCACAAGTCTTCCGTCATCTGTTTCACATATAAAGTTGACCATGTTTACAAGTGCATTTGATGCAGTAAAATCGCAAATCTCGGTAGTTTTGTCATCTCCCAGGTTAAATGCCTCGATTCCGCCTCCATTATGGTAATAGAAGTCATAGCTTTTTCCGGCAAATAGTCCATATCCGTCGTATACCTCATCTGGAAGCTTTACTCCTGTATCCGTAAAGCTCATCTGTGCAGTATCCAGCTTACTAACGGTGGTATCACTTCCGTCTTCACTGGCAATAAGGTAAACGTCTCCATTTTTCATACTGAAAAGATATCCGTCGTAATACGAATTTTCCTTCTGTTCTCTCTTATAAAGCGATTTACACTGGCCATTACTCTCATCATAGAGATTTACACCCAGTTCTGAACAGGTAAGCACTCCGAGTCCCTTGGCGTAGACCATGGATCTGACATAAGCATCTTTATCCTCTCCAACAATAGGTGTATCCCACACAGTTTTACCTTCAGCAGTAAGCTTAGTTATGCTTACTGTGTGATCATACTCCCCGGAATCCTCGATCACATCGGCTTCGGAATCAGATTCACTATTCTCAACTTCATCTTCCTCGCTGTTTTCTGACTCAGTAGTTTCTGCATCAGAAGTCTCAGCCTCTGAATCCACTGCAGTTTCAGTAACAGCCTTCTTTTCATTTGCAGGCTCATCACCTTCTGCTGCCTCTGTATCGTCTGCTGAGTTTGTCTCTTCTGCTGCCTCATCACCTTCAGCACCTTCTGCCACCTCGGAGTCTTCATACAGCTCAGCATCCTCTCCGTCTGATTCTCCATATGTATATGCTAATACATATACATTTCCGTCATCATCATATGCAAAATTATCGACAGAGGCATTATCTTGACCATTAATCTCAAGCTTACTGGCCTCGCCTGTTTCAAAGGGCACCTTGTAAAAAGAGTTATGTCCCGTTTCACTGCTGTAATCATAAACAGAAGCAAGCAGACTGTCCTTATTGGCGCACACCTTTACCAAGCTGCTGTTCTTACCTACAGGGATGTCAACATCCTCGAAACTGTATACATGGTCCTTGTCTATTTCCGTAGCAGGTCTGTCGCCACCCTCGGCAATGACTCCGTCCTTCTTTCCACAAGCACTCAAAAAAGCCATAGAGCACACAAGGCCCATGGCTATAACCTTCGCAAATCTGTCTTTTCTCATACTACCGCCTCCTTAAGATGACCCCCTCATCCATCAGAGCTTTCCCTGACCATAACGGTGATCCGCATCACCGACACACCGCATCTATAATTAATAAATTCCCAGATAATCAAACGATGTACCATTAAATTCTAACACAGCCGGGTACATAATCACAGAAAAATCTGCAAAAATCAGCACAATACATCTCGTATAGCATCCATCATTCTGGACACTTCAATAGGTTTGGCAATATGCCCGTTCATACCGCTTTCCTTTGCATTTCTGACATCCTCTTCGAACGCATTGGCAGACATGGCTATAATGGGAATGCTGTTAATCCCCGGGTCATCCAGTTTTCTTATGGCCCGGGATGCAGTATAGCCGTCCATAACAGGCATCTGAATGTCCATGAGAATAAGGTCATAGGTTCCCGGCGCGGATGAAGTAATCTTATCAATAGCTATCTGCCCATTATCCGCGGCATCAACCTTAAAGCCATACTTTTTTAAAAGCCTGGTGGCTATTTCTTTATTGATAGCCTGATCTTCTACAAGAAGAACGGTGTACTTACTGTAATCATCTGCATCCTGTTTAGCAACATTGTGCTTTTTGCAATAATCCTCATCAGCTATCACTTCAAATGGAATATTTATTATGAACAAAGAGCCTTTTCCCTTTTCGGACTCAACTCTTATCTTACCATCCATTAGTTCTATTATGCTCTTGGTAATGGCCATTCCAAGGCCTGTCCCCTGAATCCTGTCATCGGTTTTTTCACGGGAATAAGCCTCAAAAACCGTTCTTGCAAACTCAGGACTCATACCCATTCCTGTGTCTTGAACCCTTATTTCGTAGATACCTTTACCTGCCACAGTCCCTCTCTGCTGCACGGTCAGCGTAATAGTTCCGCCCTCAGGAGTAAATTTAAAAGCATTGCTTATCAGATTAAGCAGCACCCTGTCCAAACGGTTAGCATCACATTTTACATACTTGTTCTGCACATCGTCCGTTGACACTTCAAAGGTTAAGTTCTTAGCCTTCATCTGTGGCATAAAAATAACCTTAACCTGACGGATCAATGCTGTTATGTCCGCCTCCTCAATCTCGAGGTTCATCTTGCCGCTTTCAATCCTGCCCATATCGAGAATGTCATTAATAAGTGACAGCAGGTGCTTGCCCGAATACTCAATCTTTCCAAGATTGTCAACAGCCTCAGGCGGCATGCCTTTGACATCCTTGGTAAGTTCCGTATATCCGATTATGGCATTCAAAGGAGTTCTGAGATCATGACTCATATTTGACAAAAAAACACTCTTCGCCTTACTGTTTTCCTCAGCAATGATCTTCTGTCTTTCCATATCACGCTCTCTGTCGTGCATTGTCCGGTATACACTAAACATTACATAGAGCGCCAGCATAATGACAGCCATCTGGATCATACTCTTAATCTGAAGAGAGTTATTGACTTCCTTTACCTTGACATCTATAAAGTCATTTACCTCCCTGATTTCATCGTCTATTTCTAAATTGTCATCCTCATGTTGGCTGAAATGGTACTCATTAAGATCGTTTAGAGCGTTCTCAGCCGTATCATTGGAAGCCTCTCTAAACCACAGCATACTGATAAAGAACACCAAAAACAGAAGTGCCAGGAGGGACAGTGTAGAGTGCCCAAAGTTTTTCTCCTTATCGTTTTTCAGAATAAAATAGAACACTACGAAGCCGGCTATACTCCACAGGATAATTATGAGATATGACTGCTGAGGGAGAGCTTCAACTGTCCACAAATTGGGAATGAGGAAATACAGAGTAAATACCATCGAGATAATAAAGCCAATAAGTCCTGTTATTTTCACAGTCACATCGTCATTATCCCTGGCACATTTGTATGCAGCAAGAGATGTATAAGCATAGGCAACTGTCGCTCCGATTGTGTTAATATCCACAATCCAGCTAATGGCTGTTCTTCCGAAAAAGGGAATGATCATAGACACTGCTGTTATGCATAAGATAGCCTTATAGGGTACAGATCTGTTATTCAGCCTTCCAACCCATAAAGGGAAAAGTCCATCCTTTGCCATTACATATATAAGTCTGCTGGCTGCTATAAGATTACCGATAAGTCCTGTGAGAATACCTGCCACCACAGCAAATCCAAGGAGCATAAATCCCTTATTTCCAAGGATCATGGTAGCTGCATGAAAAGTCGGAAGGCCGGCAAGGCCGCTATAATCCTGAAGATTGTCAATATATGAAGTCCAATTGGAAACACCCTGTGGCAGGACAGATACTGCAATAAGAGCAAGGAGCGAATAAGCCGCCGCCCCCGCTACAATCGCAGAAAAGAATATCCGCAAGGTCTTTTTTTGTGAAAATTTAAACTCTTCAGTGGAATGTGATATAGACTCAAAACCCACATAAGCCCAGGGTGCCAGCGCAACTATCTGGAATATCTGAAAAGCTTTCGATTTTCCCGGAACAAAAGCAGGCTCAAAGGTGGTAACATCCATATGCCCGTCAACAAAAAGAAGCCCGGCCGTAATCACTATCCCCCCTAGCAGCACAAATGCCATTATGCTTTGAACAGCCGAAGACGTACGGCCTCCCATCAGGCAAACAAAGCCTGCCGCTGCAATGATAGCGGCCGATAGAAGTGATTCATAAACATATACTTCAAATCCTGCAATATTGTAAGAAGGCCCTGTTTCCAGCACTCCCGGAAACAGATTCCTAAAGATGATGGGAATAGCCGTACCATTTGCCCACACAATAGCCATGTATACCAAAAGAAGAAACCACGCACCAAGAAAACCCTGATCGTATCCAAAGACATTTTTTGAAAAAGAATAGGTGCCGCCATCATCGGGGTACTTATTCATCATGTAGTGAAAATTGACGCCTATCAGGAGCATTACCAGGCCGCCGATAAGCATACCTAAAGCAGTTCCCACGGGTCCTGCCAGAGGAATGAAGGTAGTGCCAGGCATCACAAAAGCGCCCCATCCGACGCTGCATCCAAAAGCAAGCGCCCAGGCACCTACAGGTGTGAGATGTTTTTTTAGTTCAGTCTTGTTTTCCGTGATATTATCCCTTATCATTCTTACCCCGATCAGGTGTCAAAACTGCATCTCATAACAGTTCTAAATATTTGCGAGAATATCATTATAGGAACGGTATTTTTCCAGCACCTTTTCCGTGTTGTCCTTTATATAGTCTATGTCACCGTTCTTCCCCGCCATCTCCAGAAGTCTTGCCATCTCCGAAAGTTCCATCAGCCCCACCATTTTTGATGAGCTCTTAAGTGCATGAACCTTGATGGTATAGTCTTCTATATTGTTATCATTAAAAAGCTGCTCAATCTCATCCGCCTTCTTATCTATGGTGTTCTTATAGAACCTGAGCGTATCAATATATATATCCTCAGTGCCTGCATACTCCAGCACGTTGGTCATATCGATAACCCCTTCATTCTCCAGCCTTTTAAGCTCTGTCTTTACATCAGTTTCAGCCGGAGCCTCATCCGATATATTGTCATCAGCCGGCACAACATCCTCGTCAGTACTATTCGTATCAGTTTCGTCCCGAACCTCTCTCAGAGCTTTTGTCGCCTCTCTGTCTGCCACATCTTTCAGCTTATCCTTCGGAATATATTGTAAAATTGTTTTCTCCAGAAGCAATCCGTTCACAGGCTTTTCAAGGTAATCATCAAATCCAAAGGATATATACTTGTCACGCACACCCTCTGTAACGTTTGCCGTAAGGGCTATACACACGCTCTTACTATTATCATTGTTTGTCATTCCTCTGATGTTCTGAAGGAGCTCAACACCATCCATCTCCGGCATTCTGTGGTCGATCAGCATTATGTCATATCTGTTTTTTCTGATAAGCTCCAGAGCCTGCCTTCCACTGATTGCAGAATCGATCAAAACGCCTGTCTGTTCCAAAAGTCCCTCAACAACCCTTAAGTTTATCTCCATATCATCAACTGCCAGAATTCTTATATCAGGCGCATAGAAGCTTGGCTGATAGTTTTCCTTATTTAGCGCTGCTCTTTGCGCAGAATCCTCATAATCCTCGATTTTCTCCCAATTAGCGACCTTCTGATTGATCCTGACAGAGAACTCTGTACCCGCTCCATAGACACTTCTTACGTCCAGCTCTCCGTGCATGGCATCAAGAATCTGCTTTACAATGCTCATGCCAAGCCCTGTGCCTTCAATCGTTCGGTTTTTATTTTCATCAAACCTCTCAAAAGCAAGAAACAGTTTGTCTATGTTCTCCTGCTTCATTCCGATTCCGGTGTCCTTTACCGCTATTTCCAGAGTGATTTCTTCATCGCTTATCTTTTCAAAGCTGATACCAAGGTGAACAAAGCCCTCTCTTGTGTACTTTATTCCATTCGTAACAATATTTATTATTATCTGCTTTATTCTTGTAACGTCACCGATCAGATGATCCGGCATCTCTCTGTCTATGCCGATAGAGAACGTAAGTCCCTTATCCTCAGCCCTTTTCTTCACCATTACTGATATATCTGTCAGCATAACAGAGATATCGTAGGGTTCTTCTTTTATTTTAAGTTTTCCCGCCTCGATAGCTGAAAAATCCAGAACATCGTTCACAAGACTAAGAAGTGAGGTAGCTGAGCTTTTTATGCTATGCGCGTACTGTAAAAGCTTCCCATCCCTGGTCTGCCTGAGTATCATTTCATCCATACCGAGGATAGCATTGATCGGGGTCCTTATCTCATGAGACATATTTGCAAGGAAAAGTCCCTTTGCCTTTGCTGCATCCTCTGCGATTTGCTTGGCTTCTCTGAGCTCATTGCTCTCTCTTATCTTCACTGAAGATAAAATCAGCATAACGGCAAAGACAAGGCCTATCATAAGAAAGATTACATATACCGTCATTGTTGTATATCTGACAATTGCAAGCTCATTCATTGCCGTTTTATAATCAATTGCCCCTGCAAGTACAAAGGGTGTATTTTTTATCTCTGCCGAAAAGAAAAACATATCTCCTTTTATGGTTTTTGCTTTTTCTATCCCTACAGTTCCGTGGTTATGTTCACGCCTTATTTTTTTGTATAAATTTTTCACAGATTTGCTGTTAAAAAAATCACTGTCTCCCTTTTCAGCATAGGAAAACGGAATAATGCTTTCTCCGTTTGAATTCATGACACAGACATTTCCAATATTGTTGATCATCCCCAGCCCATGCTTGCTCCTGACATAGGCAGAGGGACAGATGGCATAGAGAACATATCTGACATTATCTCCATGAAGCACGGAATAAGAAAAAAGAAGTGCTCCTGTCTGCATGTAGGAAACACCTGAATTTCCGCGGAAAGCATACAAAAGCTCATCATACTCCGAGGCTTCTATGCTGCCGCCATATAATGGATTTTTCTCCGCATCCATAATGCCATACAGAACACTTGGCTCAGACATAAACACATAGTCAATTACAGTTTTTGCCCTGTTCTCGTTTTCCTTATCATTACGCATCACATCTTTTTCCAAAACAGCACCAATATGCTCAAGGGTTACCATTTCAGTTAATAAATGCTCAGAGTAATAATCTGCAGCAGCTCTGGCCCTTACGGTAATGTCCTGAGCAACCACTTCAGAAAGCCTTTTTTCTATGGTAGCATTCAAAAAAGCTCCCAATGCCACCATAACAAGAGCAGCAACTATTAGCACAGCGATCATTTGTCCTGTCAGATAACGGAGCTTATTATTCATCTATCTCCACTCCCTCCACTAGCCAGTCCATTTTTGTGAGAAGAGCCACATCACTTATTCTCTCCCCTTTTCTACACATCACTTTCCCTGTATTGCTGATTATATCCCCCTGAAAAACGCCATCACCACGGATCAGTCTTTTGGCGTTTTCATTTACAAGGCTTCTCACGTCATCTGGAACCAGCCTTGAATACTCTGTCATTTTAACCGCTCCGCTATTCATACCAATCCAGTACATCTGGTCAGAGGTATTTGCACCTTTTATGTAGTCATCCAGCATTGTCTTGTAGACAATTTCCCAGTTACATGCAACAGCAGTCAGCTCCCTATCCGAATAGCTCTTTGATACTTTGTTATAACCTATGGAATAAGCACCCAGATCCTCAGCAGCATCTATTGCCGTGTGAATGCTCGCATGATAAGTAATAATGTCTGCACCGTCCTGTTCTATCAATTCTTTTGCAGCCTGATACTCTCCTTCGGGATCCGTCCATGATGTAAGATATTTTACCTTCACAACTGCTTTTGGATTTACTGAACGCACGCCCAGAGTGAAGGCATTAATTGATCTGCCCGTCTGTCCGTTTTTTCCACCAGCAACAAAGCCAATTACATTGGATGAAGTCATTTTCCCCGCAACTATGCCTGACAAATAGCGTACCTCTGACAATCTGCAAAAATATGTGTTTGCGTTAGAAACGTCCGATTCGGGAGAAACAGTATAAAAAACCACATCCTTATATTTTTCCATCACAGGGTACAAGTTACTTCCGAAGCCTTCACTAGTAAGAAAAATCGTACTGCATCCCTTTTGCACCAGCTCATCTATTGCAGGCTCTGCGCTTTCACGTGTCTCTGCAATATTGGTAGCAATTTCCAGCCTGAGGCCCAGATCAATGCACACCTTCTTTAGACCGTTATAATGATACTCATTCCAGCCACTATCATTTACATCATCAATGAAAACCGCACCTACTACTATCTTCTTACTGTCCTCGCCCTTTACAAGAGAAACAAGCCCTATTACAAGTCCCGTAAGAATAATCAGCAGAATGATACATATGATTAACCAGATATTATTCTTTATCGTTTTCATTCAAAAAGCCCCACAAGCCATTTATTTGTCACTTATCAGCAAGCATGTATTTCAGCGTTGCATTGTCGCCTATAACATAGTCACAGGAGCCGTTTTTCAAAGCATTTATGCATTCACTTAATGTAGAGCACCTTAGAATTTTGCAGCTCACACCCTCAAAGGCTGTGTCTCCAGTCCCTTCCAGATAATCTTCACCGGTAGTCTTACTCTCAACCGCTATTACAGTAGATTCATCGAGGGTACTGAGAATATCCTCTATCTCTTCTCTTGTTTTGGCCCCGGAAAAATCATTTTCTTCGCTACCCGCAACAAGGCACAGCCCCGCCTCAAAATAGGGAACTGAAAAATCCACATATTCTTTTCTATCATCATTTATTGTTATTCCCGCAATGCAGGCATCACATTTACCCTGAGAAACCGTCGCAAAAAGAAGATCAAAGTTTACGTTCACAAAAACCAGCTCTTTTCCAAGAGAATCTGCCAGGTATTTCATGATCTCCTTATCTATGCCGTAGTGAATATCCCCCTCTTCCATGTCGAAGGGCTCAAAGTCAGCTGTGGTTGCCACAACAAGCTGGTCCACTCCGGACTTAATTTCGTTGGCAGGGACTCCAACCGGTTCGCCTTCGCCTCCGAAATAATGACCCGTGATTTCCTCATACTTCCCATTATGCAAGCCTTCTTCAATATACTTATTGATCCCCTCAAGGAGTTCAGGCTTGTTTTTGTTTACTCCAATCCCGTATTCCTCATCTGTAAGAGTGATATCGATAACTACGGGAGATGCACTTTCCTCTTGAGCATCACTTCCAATAACCTCATCAGCTGATCCGCTGCACGAAGAGGTCATAAACAGTGAAAGACCTAATACCAGTATGCTTGAAATCATCCTTTTTTTCATATGATAGTCCTCATATTATACATACTAAGCGTCATCATAATTTATTATCCAACATTGGTATAAAATTGTGATAAACAGCGCATTAAGTTACGATAAAAAAATGACTTATGACAGCTCCATGCCGTCATAAGTCATTTTTATCAGGATGCTTTCTTCAATTCTTTTTGCTTCTTTTTCTTGCTGCCGGTTCCTAGTATCAACCCGTGAAATTTCTTTAACAGTATCGCTGAGGGAACTCCCAGAGCAAATACTACGAGCACATACAGGAACACGTTTTTGATATGAAAAGGTGACGGTACACCGCCATCAAAGGTGTGATCGCAGAGCTCTACGAATAATCCGTGGATCAGATAAAATTCAAGGGTTATGGTTCCCATGAATTTCAGGAATCTGTTGCCTATCTTAACCTTCATTCCAAGAAGGAGTGAGGCTAATACAAAGTCCATGGTAACAAATACCTGACTAAGGAGAGTCAGCCTTCTTCTCATTACCTTATCAGGTGCAAAGAAGTTCTCTCCGTAATATGAGAATGCGTCCTGTGCATAAACCGAATACAGATACAAAGGATAAAGTGCCGCAACTGCAACTATCGCATATATCAGGTAGTATTTCTTGAGATGTGGAATGATCTTATTCTCATACTTTGCAAAAATCATACCAACCGGGAACATGTGAACACAGTTCCACCACCACTCTCCTCTGATAAGGAAATCGTTGTGATCAATGCTTGTCCCCAGCAGAATGTAGGCTACCACAAAGGCTGTAGTTGCAGCTACTGCAAAGCCGTCCTTTTTAATGAATCTGAAAGCAAAGTAAAATGCCAGATAAAAGAACGGAAGCACGATCACGTACCAGGTGTAGGGATTGCAGAGCTTTATGCTGGTAAGATAGAAAAATGCTCCCTGCCCGTCAATTTTCTCTCCAACAAGGAGACGCGCAATGAAAAAGATAACCGTTGTTGAATACAGTGAAAGAACAACAGGAAGCACCCTCTTTTTCACAAATCCGTTTAAATAATTCTTCTTGGTGTGGAAGCTCTTATAAGCTCCGTAGCCATTAAAGAACATGAAGAATGATACAAGAATGTATCCGATGGGAACGAAAAATTCCAGTCCCGGAATAATGCGGCTCTTGGGAAAAAGCCAGGATGCACAGGTCTTTTGACCAATGTGATGAAGCATGATGCAGATTGCAAGAAATCCCTGAAAAGCCTTAGTCTGGCTAAGTGATAAGCCGTCGTTCCACTCGCCTTTTTTGGCCGGTTTTGCTCCCCACAGCAAAAGTATCGGTAGTATGAAATACACCGAATAGATTAATTGTTTACCCATAAAAAAACCTCCTCCAATTTTTGGGTATCCCCTTTTTTATATAATAATCTTCACAGGCCTAACCCTGCGTCGGATTAATATATTCTGTAATTGCCGGAAAGTGCCAACAGCGCAAACATGTAAAGACAATTGTCATAATATCTGCGCACTCCCTTTCTAAGCGGCTGATTCCAAAACCACTCTACCCATTTTTTTGCGGTTTCGAAATCCTCATCAGCAGCTGCAAGCGCCCCCTGCGCAGTTGCCGAAAGTAACCCAAGCGGATGAAGAACCGGTCTCTCGAGCGGTGTGCCATCAACCTTGTAGGCACATCTTACCGCTTCCAAATCCGTTCCAAAGAACTTCATCATACGGAGCGGAGCCCCAAGATGCTTTTTTTCTTCTCCAAACCAGACTGCATCAAGCCCTATATTTGCCGCAGTTCTGTATGCATCGCTAAAGAAGTCACCAAACTGTCCCCATGGAAGCACCTTATCCATAGGTGTTCCGTCAAAGTTGCCATACTCCGGACTAAGTCCCGTTTCCTTGTGACAGGCCTTTACCAGATAATCTCTGCTCACTTCGGCTGCATGTTTAAAAAACTCTCTGTCCTCCTCGTTTGCCCACAGCGCAAAGAGTTCATAAAAATGAGGAAGATGATAGGACGGATCCGTGTGCGGGCTTCCGGGTACAAATAATATCTGTCCGTTTTCCCTGTTCCACATAGGACATCCCGGTCTTCCGTTTTCTCCCTTGTGAAGACACGCACTAAGAAGGTCTCTGGCCTGTCTGCTATATTCGAATATTCCTTCTCCGTCACCCCATCTGTGTGATGCAAAGAAAAGAGCCATGGCGTAGAATTCCTCCCCGTCAGGAGCAGGTCCGTATGCATTTTTGGTCCCGTCTGTCTGGCATGACCAGGCGAAGTAACCCTCATTTTCGCCCTCGTCCATGAACATATAGGTCTTGGACCATTTCCAAATGCGGTCAAATTCCTCCTTCATATCGAGCTGCACACACATCATCATGCCATAGGACATTCCTTCTGTTCTTGCATCGTTATTACCTGTGTCTGTCAGGTATCCCATGTCATCTCCGGCTTCATGATAAATTCTCTCATTTTCATCGTAGAAAAATGTCTGAACAGCTTCTTTTATCTTAGCCTCTATTTCAGCATCGGTTTTACCTATTTCTTTAAAAAGATTCCGGTATTTACCGGTTTTGAAAGCACCCATATTATGTCCTCATTTCTATTTTGTAAGGTGGTCAGTTTTATGCTTTGTCAACATTTTAATAATCCCATTATATAGCCCTGTTGTCTTTTTGAAAGTTGCTTATTTTCTTGTTGTTTGTTGCTATTTCCATGTCCGGTCCAATACGCACCCTCTCTTTGCGAGGACCTGATCCGGTACGATTATTGAATTTCTGAGAAAATTCAACAATCTATGCTATGATAATAGATATTACAAAATGCCACGAAAAAAATGATACATAAAGGGGACGATACATGAGAAAAATACTTATAACCAATGATGACGGTATAGATTCCAGCGGAATTCACAGACTTGCAAAAGCTGCAAAGGAACTCGGAGAAGTCTGGGTAGTTGCACCGGCACACCAGAGAAGTGCAGCTTCCCACAGTATAACCCTCAGAGAACCCATAGATGTAATTCCACATGATTTTCCGGTTGACGGAGTGCATGCTTTTGCATGTAGCGGAACCCCCGGTGACTGTGTAAGAGTCGGTGGTCTTAATGTAATGCCCGAAAGACCTGACGTTGTACTGTCCGGCATCAATTTTGGTTATAACATAGCTACGGATATTCAGTACTCAGCTACTGCAGGTGCCGCATTTGAGGCAGCTTTTCAAGGATATCATGCCATTGCTCTCTCTGAGCACACAGAGGGGAATCACGAAGTAACCAACGCCTGCCTTATGGACATACTGAAAGAAGCTTTGGAAGTAAAGCTTGATTACGGACAGATAGTAAACATAAACTTCCCCGGCTGCCCTATGTCAGAATTTAAGGGTGTACGAAGAAATGTTACCGTCTCAAGAAAATGTCTTTTCGTCGACAGATATAAAGTTGTTGAGGAATTTGACGGAGGCGGTGTCAGTCTTATGGTAGACGGCATTCCTAACCGTGAATGTGAGGCAGGAACTGACTTTGAAGCCTTGTTTGATAACTGCATTTCATTCGGTATCGTAAATAATATAGGTTGATTCACCGGTCCGAATCAACTATCGTCTATATACCTCAAGGAATTCTTCAGGAGGAATAGGCGCAGAGAATAACATCCCCTGCAGATAATCGCAGCCGATATCAGTCATCTTTTTAGCCATATCCTCTGTCTCTATTCCTTCAGCAGTAATTCCGAATTTCATCTTTTTAAATGATCCTACCATCATAGGCAGGATGGGATCCGGTGATCCGCAGTAATCCCATACTATTTCCATATCAAGCTTGACGTTAATAAAAGGACATTTCTTAAGTCTTCCGAGATTGGAATAGCCTTTTCCATAGTCATCCAGCACGAATTTGAAGCCTTCATTTTTCATCGCCTGAATCTGCTTCAGCATCTGAAGCTCATCTATCATAGCAGCTTCAGTTATCTCCAAATGAATCTTTTCCGGTGCAACTCCATATTTTCTTACATCGCTCATCAGTCTTTCAGTAAGGTCGGTTCTCATGAACTGAATAGGCGACAAATTAACATTTATAAACTGAAGTCCAAATTTATCAATATCATTATCTGCTATGAATTGGCATACCTTCTCAAATACCTGCTCACCAAGCTCATTAATACGTCCATTCTGCTCAGCCATAGGTATGAACGCACCCGGAGGAACAATATGCCCCTTCTCATCGCGAATTCTGGCCAGGGCCTCTGCTCCTACAAGGCATCTCTTTTTTGCATCTATGATGGGTTGAAGATATATCTCCACTGCTTTTTGATCGATGGCTCTTTCCATGGCACGCTTTAAGTAAATTCTATCCTCGTAGTTTTGAAGTGCGTATTCATCAGTAAGCACATCGTCACCGTTACCGATCATGTCAGCTTTTTCAAGCATGATGCCTATTGTATTTAGTACTTTGTCTGCCTTTTCATACCCCTGAGTCAGATCAATAAGAGCGAATCCTGCTTCCAGGTACAGTTCTGCATCATCGGATTTCCAGGGCAACATAAATCTGTGGCGTATCTCCTCATGGAGTTCACGCCAGTCCATTCCTTTGTTACCAAGAAGGACAAATCGTCCGTTCTGATAATAGAACTCAATAAGTTCAGGGTAATTTTTCCTCAAAAAGGCAGATATAAGTGCGATGCCCTGATTCATCTGCGCAGTTCCATAAAGCTCCCTCACATCGTGATAATCGCGAATTATGAATGCAAATATCTTGAATTTACCGCCATTTTCATTTTCCTCAATAAAGGATCTCAGCGCTTTACTGTTAAATGCCATATTGCGCTGTTCGAGATAAAATTCAGGGTTACCATAAGACAGATATATGATCAGAAGCGCCATAAGACAGAATGTGTCGTATAAAAGCATTTTAGGCAATGTGATTCTCATTATAGAGCCTATGAGCAAAACTGTGTTAAATCCCAAAAGGCTAAGCCGTTCATGCTTTCTCCTTATTCGATTCCAATGCGTGAAAATGTAAAAGAATGACAAGCTCAGATAAAAATAGAGGCACGCATAGATAATGCCATGATAAGGTCCTCTGTGGTATCCATTTTCATCAATATAAAAAATGCACCCGTAGAACATTCCCAAAACAGCAACTATCTCAGAAAATATAAATGGTGTTCTAAGCAGCCACTTTCGAACTGTGTTATGTGAAGGTGCCACTCTAAGAAGAGTTACCGTCATTTCAAAGAACAGAATTGTTCTAGTCAGAAAAGCTATAAAAAAGAGCGAGTTTAACATAACCAATAGCAAAGGCGAAAGCACTTCGTATTCGTTATCTGCCCAACTGGAGATAATGTCGGAAATTATTACAAATGCCTCGTTGATCATAATAGCAACGAATGTCTTGTTCAGTCTGATCGGAAGTCTGGGTAGTGAAAAATAATACCCCATCACTATTATTAAGATCAAAAGGCTTGGAATGACATAGTTGAAATTCCAATTAGTCATTAAGCATAACCCCTCATAGTTACTATAATTACCAGCCTGAATAAATCTTAAAAAAATTGTACACCCCTTTATGCATTGGGCGCTATAAATTGCTATTAAATTTAATAATTATTTTACACTTCCAATCAGTAAATATGCTTGCATGTTCACCTGCTTAAATCCCGCTGGGGTCAGGTCAAGTATTATTTCTAATTCTGTATTTTTCAAGATTCACCTTATTCCCAACAATCTCAACGCCTTCGCTTTCAAGTATCTGCGCCTGCTTCCATGCTCCACCAAAGGCATATTCACCTGCTAGTTCTCCCTTCGAATTGACAACGCGATGGCAGGGAATTGTGCCCGGATCAGGATTTTTGTGGAGAGCATTTCCAACTGCTCTTGCCATTTTCCTATCTCCAGCCATCTCTGCAACATCAGCATATGTGGCAACTTTCCCTTTTGGAATTTTCTTTACCGCTTCATAAATTCTTTTGGTAGGTGAGTCTGTGACAAGATCATAGCTCTCTGCGATCATTCTTTTTATGACAGCATCAGGAATCGATCCATCCAAAACAACTGTATTCCAGTGCTCCTTGTTCTGATGATATGCAGGAAGTACGGCTGTATATGTTTTTCTCCAAAGGTCTCGCCACTGCGGATCCACCTTCAGATTCAAATTGATAAAACCGTCTTTTTCATATGTCCACAGAAAGGCTTTCCTGGATTTTTTCACCCTGACAAGCTGCCAATTAAGGTCGTGAAATGGCGCCTCCTGATATGTGTCAGGAAAAGACAAACCATAGCTTAGTGCTTCTTCTCTTGTTTTCATCAGACTATGTCCTTTCTTTTTTGATTATTCTTCAGCCACTTTTATTACCTGCAAATCACCGAAGGAATAATCCTCATTATGAAAAATTGGCCTATACTTTCTATTTTTCATCTTCTGATTTTTTATCTTCTGTTTTCTCAGCTTCCGTCTCAGTCCAGGCTGGCTTGAAACCGCAATTTAATGCTATGTTTTGGGATTGTATATTCGAAGCAGCGGTACCGTAAAATGGCACATCCCCCATCTCGATGATCTTATTTGTAAGCAAATTTACAAGATAAGAGCCTATGCCTTTTGAGCGATACTGCGGAAGAACATCTATTCCAATCTGCTGCCAGTGCGGTGCATCCTCGGAACAGCCTGCCATGCCCATAATGGTATCATCTTTTACTGCAATACATACAATCTTATCAGGCCTTGCAGGACAAGGAGCCGGATATGCTATAGCGTTTGGAAAGCGCTTATCTCCATAGAAACAGGCTATTTCACTATCGTATAGCCACTTTACCTGAAACTCACCATCAGGAACCACTTTTCTTGACGGCAGAAACATGTGATGAGTAGGATTCATTTTATAGCCGTATTTTTTCAGCTCGTCATTTAACTCTATAAGATTATGTAATTCAAAAAGCCAGTGACCTTCCTTATTTTTTACAAACTGTTGAAGAAATTCGTGAAGACATTCATCAGCCATGATGACGGTATTCCCACCAAGAGTTACCATCTGCAAAAATGGCTTACCCGGGCTGTAACTTCTCCTTCCCTCATTTAGTTTTGAAGTTGTAATAATATTTTCCTTAGCCTGTAAATCTTCCGGTGTACAATTATAGTCAAGTGACAGCTGATTTAGTAGCTTTTTATAGTAGTCATTGAACACAATTCATGCCCCCTTATATTCAATCTTAGAAGTATTCTTTACAGAGTCCTCTTCAAATTCATACTCCTCCTTGCTGTAAACAGTATCCGCTAACCTTTCGTAATCAATCTGAAAAGGCGCTACCCCGTTTTTATGGAGGACCTCCCTCAATCTTGTCAGGCATGAGAAATCTTCTTCCATACAATCATTCAGATTTGTGTATCCTTCATCTGCTAAATCATCAAGCACCTTCAACAGTTGCTTTGCTTCGTAAATATCCGCGTCGGAAAGCTGATCTCGCTCATACTTCTCCAACTTTTTGCGGTAATAGTTCTCGTTAAACGATATGAATCCCATATTTCCTCCAACCTTTCTATTTCATACATGAATACCAATGCTGTGTTCCTTGTATCGGTAAATTGCGAAATAAATTACGATTATCCAATTATTGTCGCCAGTTTTTTTCCTAATAAGATACCGAAAATACAGCAGCAAACGCTTAACGCTACATATGCTCCTCCAATGGCATATGCTTTGTTTTCAAGCAACTCATATGCCTCAAGTGAAAACGTTGAAAATGTTGTGAATCCACCGCATACACCCGTCTTCCAAAAGAGAACCGTATTAGGCGAAACATCTGATTTTTTATCTGTTATTCCCACAACAAAACCTATCAGAATCGCACCAAGTATATTGGTTGCTAACGTCAGTATCGGAAACTGTGTTTTTACCGGTATAAGACTTATTGTATATCTTGCTCCCGCTCCTAGTGCGCCACCAAGTGCCACAAAAACAATACTCATTTCATTCCCTCTTAATTCGTTAAAAAACATCAATACAAACACAAATATAATTATAATTGAACACAAAATAATCGTAAATAATGCCAACCCGCATTATTTCTACATTTTCAATTTTCTTATCACAGTGTAATTGTATGCCTACCATATGACTACTTTGTGACTATTAAAAGTCATAAAATGGCTTTTCTGAAAAATGCACAAAAAGAAACCCCAGATAAAATCTGGGGTTACGAAAAATCAATTTTATATAATTATCTCTTTGAGAACTTTTTCAATGTCCTAAGTGCTGTGTTTGTGGCATTTCTAGGACGAGTTGCTGTTTACCTTCTGCGTACGGTAGAAAGCTCAGGGCTACTATATGCGGCTGGTGGCAACTTTAAGTCAAATTCTTCAGAGTCGTTATATTCTCAATAAATTCATTACCATAGCTGTCATAATATCTTTTTCATCTGGATTCTCAAGAGACTGGTGATCATACTGATCCAAAAGCACAAGCGCCTGCGTGTACAGATTAACTGCCTTTAGCACATCCTGTTGTTCAATATCAAGCGTCCCTGCTATCATCTTTGTTTGTATTTCCACAGTTTTTTGAAGTGCCTCCAGCCTTCGCTCATTGATTGCATACCCTTTTAGTATATACTGCTTCAATACGCTATTTGCCCACTGTCTAAACTCTGTTCCTCGTTGAGACTTCACGCGATACCCAACAGAAATAATTACATCGAGGCTGTAAAACTGGACAGGCTTATCTGAATTTGCAATGTGCATTTTTTGCACATTGCTTTCCTTCAAGAGTTCTTTTTCTTTGAATGTATTATTAACATGTCTTGTTATTACGGTTCTATCAACTTCAAACAATTCTGTCATCTGCGCTTGATTTAGCCAAACTGTATTACCATCCATCGGAACCGATAATGCCACTTTCTTATCTTTAGATTCAAACAATACTATTTCATTTTTGTTCATCATCTTGTCCTCTACTTTTCATCACCTTCTCATATTCAATCTGATAAGCAATCAGCCTCGGAATATACTCCGGAGGAGTTCTACGTCCCGCTTCCCAATCCTCTAAAGTGCGAACCGGAATACCTGTGTGAAATGAAAACTCTTTTCTTGTTTCTCCTGTGCTCTCCCTTAGTTGTTTAATTCTCTCCGCTATATCCATAATTGCACCTCCACGCAATGCGTCAAGGTGAATTATATCATGCCTTTCCATCACTCGCAATGCGTGCTTTTATATGTAATCAAAAAGGGAGTCCACACTTGAACTCCCTTAGCCATGGGCATCTCAAGATTCCACAGCGCATCCACTATTTAACTCGCTCATTTGTATGGCTGTGCATCACCTTTAATAAAATAGCCAAGCTCAACGCTCAGCTAGGTCCCAAGTATTACTCGCACCTGGCAACTCTGTTATTTCTTTCAAAAATAATCCTAGTTCCAGTCTCGCTCTAGCATCACGATATATTCAGGTGTGCCTTCTTCTAATTGTCTTTTTCCGTTGAGATTAAAACCATGTGTCTCGTAAAAATGAATGGCTTCTTTGTTCTTCTCCAGCGTCCATAGGAATCTGCTATCATATTTTTCTTTTGCGAACTCTAACAATTGGGCTCCTATGCCCTGTTTCCAAAAGAAGTAATCTACATATAATTCCGAAATTTCTTTTCCCTCCAGATGCATCATTCCCTTTACTATGCCATCATCATATACCCAAACTTTATTGAGAAGTTCAGGATCCTTGAATTCATTGGCGACCTTTACTACCTGCAACTCGTTAAAAGAGTAATCATCATTGTGAAATATTGCTCTGTACTTCATTCTTTTTGTAAACACCAGAATCTCAGCGATTCTTGATATATCTTTTTCTTCTGCTTTTCTTATCACGTTTCTGTATCCGCCTTAAATCTCAATCATTTTCCTAATGCCATTAGGAATCACTTCGAAGCCAAGTTTCTTGTAAAAGTCCTCTTTACCATTGGCGGAGACTCCACCGATGGTAGTAAACTTGCCCGTTGATGAATTCTTTACAGCATAGTCAACAAGATGATTAACAATCATGGTTCCTATGCCATGTCGCTGATACTCCGGAAGAACTACTATTTCCTGAAGATACCAATACATTGCTCCATCACCAACAAGTCTTCACATTCCTATAAGTTCACCATCTTTCATGACCGAAACATTTATAAGTCCGTTTTGCAGTGCCTTTCTTGCATGTTCTAAAGGAATATCCGCAAAACTTGTAGCAGTTCTTAGTCTTACAAAGTCTTCAGTGGTTAGGATATTATCAACCAGCTCTATCATTCTGTTTTTTCTCCATAATCTATTTTTGAGTTTTATCTATGTGACCTACCTCATTTATCCTGAACGTTAATTATCTTAACTCCTTTTCCACATTCCTTATTCCATATAGCTTTCCTCCAGAATTCTCAGTCCTTCCTTATAATCCTGTCCTAAAACTTCCTGTGTCTTTTGGAAGTCATATTTCTCATGTAGTCTGTCATGAACCTTGAGGAACGCCTTCTTTCCGTATTTCCTTATATATAATGCCTGAGCCTTTGCTGCATTTGCTCCGTCATTTGATGGAATATAGAATCCTTTATTGCAATTTTCGAGCTCATCACACTCATAACATCCGTCCAAATCTTTTTCCTTACAGCATTTCACATTCGGACATATTCTGTCCTCCGCACAGGTAGCAAAAGAGCAGACATTGTACTTCGTTCTGCAGGATCCGCACCACTCTGAAAGGAAACAGTGATTACAGGAAAAGCCACAATAAGCAACAGGATCAACACCCTTTCGTGCTATCTTGCAAAGTTTATTCTTGATGCGGCGCATGGCTTCGATATGCATAATCCAGTGACGGCTAAATGGCATCTGAATCAGTCCTTTTATATCCTTTCCGCACCAGTAATCAATCAGCCAAAAGGCATTCTCATTCTCGCTGACGCATTTACTGCGGATAAGTTTTTCCTTTACATCGTCGCCGAATTTTTGCTTTAAATCCTTGTATGTCAGATCTCTAAGAATCTGATCCGTAGATTCCTTTACAGCTTTTACATACAGGTATAGTTCTTTAATATTCAGTTTATCTGAAAACTCTGCAATCTCGTTTCCCTGAAGTTCATTACCTGTAGTAATAATAGGTGCGCAAATGCGATTATGAAAGTCATGTGTAAAAAGGATTTGACTATCCCCTGCTATCATCTCATGGGCAACTATATCTTCAATCCTGAAAATATGCCAGATAGAATAGGCAAGGGTTTTACTGTGATATCCATCTGCACCCACAAAAGGCATTTTGGCAAAGGCCTCATCCGGGTATCCACTAACAATCTGAGTAATCTGCTCAAACATTTCCTCGCGAAAAGCCAAAAGCTTCTGAATAGCATCTTTAAAGGTTGCTTCCTTCGTCAGCAATTTCTGTATTTCTTTATTGTTTTCTGACCATGATTTGTCCATAATCTATCTTCTCTCATCGGTTAATTCAGAATTATTATTCCATAGTGCTTTCTTACATTTTAGTAAAGTCATATCAAAATAGGCAAGCCTTACCCTTAATCTTTTAGCACAAAAGTGACATTGACCCCGTCCCCCAGGTCCACTTCCGGCATACAAAAAGACCCGGTACATTGTACCGAGTCTTTTGAAATCTGCAACAGCAGATGATTATCTCTTTGAGAACTTTTTCACTGCCTTAAGTGCCTTGTCTCGGGCATTTGTAAGGCGAGTTGCTGTTTACCTGCTGCGTACGGTAGAAAGCTCAGGGCTACTGTATGCGGCTGGTGGCAACTTTAATAACCGCGATCAATTCTAATGTCTGCAGTAGTATTTGGCGGAACTACAATGTCATACTTGTACTTGCCATCTTCCTGAAGACTCCATGTGCATGACACAGTTCCATATATACTGTCATAACTAAATGATGCCCTTGTAAAATGTCCTCCGGGCTTTGGTGCTATACTAAAGTGATTTTCTCCATCCACCTTAATGCCACACATCTCAGAGAATATCCACTCGCATACAGCTCCCTTTGAATAATGGTTAAGGGACGCAATTCCGCCACCCAGTCCGTTGTCGGAAGTAGGTCCGTTCCAGTCTTCCCAGATAGTAGTAGCACCGATTTTCGGCATATAGAGCCATCCGGGAAGTTCTTCATTCTCAAGCAGCTTATATGCATAGCTGACATCAATCTGCTGAAGAACATACAGAATAAGAGGCGTTGATAAAAAGCCTGTTCCGACTCTCCAGCCATATTCATCAAGAGCTTTTATGAGCCTTTTTCTGGCATACTCTTTTTGAGTATCATTCAAAAGGTCAAAGTACAGCGGACGAACAAGGCGCGCCTGTCTGTTTGTATCAAGAGAAAAATCTTCGTTCTCTACAAGCTCCTGATAAGCCCTTTTGCAGCCTTCAGAATACTCCTGGTATTCCTTTGCATCCTGATCTTTTCCAAGAGCTACGGCAATCTCGCTCATAAGCCCTAAAACATAACTTGTGTATGCTGTAGCTTCTTCAGGCTTGGATTTTGAAAAGTCTTTAAAAGACATCTTGTGAACATCTTCAGGTTCGGCCCATTCACCGTAATGCTGCCCGACATTGTAGAGATATCTGCGGTTTTCCTTTGATATCTTAACATTCTCAGACATAAGAGCTGAGCGTTTACCCAGACGCCCTATGGCAAACCTTGCATACTTTTGCATGTTGTCATAGTACTTTTCTATAAAAGAAATATCACCATATTTCTTCCACAGTCTGTAAGGGATCATTATGCCTGCATCAGCCCAGCCTACAGAACCATCCATGGATTTCATGTAAAAGTCAGTTCCGCCCTCCGGTGCTATCTGTGTAAATGCACCATTCTTTCGCTGAAGGTCACAAAGATCATTTTCATACTTGTCAGCAAAGGGTGCATAGTTCACCATATAGCTTGCAGTATTCACAAAAATCTGCGCATCTCCTGACCATCCATGGCGCTCTCTTGTGGGACAGTCTGTAGGAAGATCGGCAGAATTGTTCTTAAGGGACCAAAGTGTATTCTCGACGAACTTATTAAGAAGTTCATTTGAGCTGTCAAAAGAAAAAGTGGTTTCAAAATCAGAATAGACAGCAATGGCTGTAATATCCTGTGGACGTATCTCCACATCACTTTCAACAAGGACATATTGGAATCCGAAAATCGCAAATCTGGTCTTATAGTAGTTATCTTTGTCCTTGCAGAAATACTCTATCTGCTGAAGCGGAGTTACAAAGTCCTTCTTAACGCACTGGATATTTGTCTGAGTAAATTCCCCGTTCTCATCAAGCTTTTCTCCGAATCTCATAAAGATTCTCTGCCCGGATTTAGCATTTACTTTAAACTCGATATATCCTGCTATATTCTGCCCAAAGTCAAAGACCTTTTTGCCGCTTGGTGTAATGATCAGTTTTGGATTTGTAAACCTCTCATGTTCTGTAAGCGCAAAATTATCTGATGCAGTAGGTATCACGTTATGCTTTGTTATCTTTGTCTTTCCCCAGACTGCTTTCCTGAAATCTTCTTTTGACGCATCATAGATTTCGCCATCCTTGTTGTCAGCAAATCTTATTGGCCCGTCATTAGTCCATTCGAAGTTTTCACCTGAGCAGATGACCTTTTTGCTGCCATCAGAAAAATACACCTCTATCTGAACCAGGAGTTTGGTCTCATTTCCATAAAAGTTCTTTATTCCCCAGGCTCCCACAGACCCTCTGTACCATCCGTCTGCCAGCATAAAGAAAAGGTCATTGTTCCCCTCTTTTACCTGGTCGGTGATATCTACTGTCTGATACTGAACTCTTTTTCTGTAATCTGTGTGTCCCGGTGCAAGGCAGAAGCTTCCAATCTTTTTTCCGTTCAGCTTTCCTTCGTAAAGGCCGCAGGCAGACATGTAGGCTCTTGCCTTAATAACCTCTTTATCCGCTCCAACCGTAAAGCTTGTTCTGAAGCAGTCTACAGGGTATCTCATTTTTCTTTTTACAGAGTAGTTACCCGTTATCCATGAAGCCTTCCAGTCGCTTTCATCTATAAGCCCCAGCTCAAAAGTAGCTTCATCGCTTGCTTCTCCCTTATTGCCATTTTCATCCCAAAGCTCAACGCTCCAGATTACTCTCTGTCTGCTCTTTAAGGCTTTTCCGCCCCAGGGGATAAGATGCATCTTGGAGGAAGCTGTTTTTCCCGAGTCCCAGATGGCATTTCCATCATCATCTTTTGCTATGACCCTGTATGCTGTCTGCTTTTTGCCTCCTTCGCAGACCCAGCTGAGCCTTGGCCTTGTGTAATCTATTCCGATAGGATTTGTTAAGTACTCTGTCTTTAGCCTGATTGCTTTCATAGCTTACCTTCAATCTGCATAAAATTCATCGATAGTTCTGATCAGCCTACTTGCGTTGATCTCAAGCTGTTTCCTTGAAAGTGTTCCATCCTTAAGTGCCTTAAGGACTCTCTCATAGTCCTTTTTTGTTCCCGGCATGAACAGTTCTCCGCCTGCCTTTGCAACTTCATCTGAAAGAGCATTGCGGTATTTCGACTTAGAGCTGGTCATAATTGTCATTACCCAGTCTGTCATCACTATTCCCTTAAAGCCGAATTCACCCCTAAGAACATCCTCAATAAGTCCTCTGTGCTCGGAAGTATGTATGCCATTTAGCAAGTTGTAGCTGGTCATGACTGCCTTAGGCTGGGACTTCCTGATGCAGATATCAAAGCCCCGAAGGTATATCTCTCTCATAGCTCTTTCACTTACCTGAGAGTTATTGCAGTAGCGGTTAGTCTCTGCATTATTGGCAGCGTAATGCTTTATTGTAGTGCCGCATCCCTTGTGCTTTTGCACGCCTCTGGTGATAGCAGCTGCCACTTCACCCGACACAAGCGGATCTTCTGAATAGTATTCAAAGTTTCTTCCGCAGAGAATGCTTCTATGGATATTAAGAGCAGGGGCAAGCCAGAGATGTACTCCAAACTTTTCCATCTCTTCTCCCACAATATCTCCAAGTGCTTCTGCCAGTTCTGTATTAAAGCTCTGAGCGATAGCTGTGCCGATAGGAATCATGGTTGCCGAATGCTCTTTGATCACAGCATTCCTTGGAATCTTCTTTCCGCCAACGATCAGTTTAGCTATAAAAGCAGTTACGGGTCCCATCATCTCAAGCATGCTCTCCGGCATCATACCTTTATTTCCAGCATCATACTGATTTTCGCCCTCTTCGTAATACTTTAGTGAAATCCTGATTCCCGCAGGGCCATCAGCCATGATAAGAGGTCTGATACCTTTATTTACAAGCTGTGAAGTTGTTTCTCCCGCAGCGCCTGCAAGATGTGTCGCGGCATTACCGATAATGCTGAGCCCTTTTGCATTGGGATCAAAGTTTCCGATCTGCATGTAAGAAAGCTCTTCATCAGTCAGGTTCTTTATCCTGGAATCTATTGAAACCTCGTTGTCAAAAAAGACTTCTCTTTTCTCAAAGTCATCTGCAGTAAGTGTGAAGGTTACAATACCTTCAGGAATTGGCAAAGGCTCTGAATGCTCAGACTTTATGTCTGTAAAGTCAGGTTTTCCGAGACAGTTTCTGGTCTTTAAAGTTGTAACTGTTTCTTCCAAAATAGCAGCTGCAGCAATTTTTGTATCCACCGAGCTGTTGCCTACACGGATTACATATCTGCCCTTCTCAAGAACATAACTTTCAGATTCCTCGTCATAGGAAGCAAAATCTGAAAGCCTGAAAGACATCTCCAACCTGCATTCTGCGTTTCTTTCAAGAAGAGGCGTCTTGGCATAGCAAACCAACTGCTGGTATGGCTGATCCAGCTTATCTTCAGGGACTGAGAGATAGACCTGCACAACCTCTTTTCCTGAACAGCTTCCTGTATTCTTAACAAGCACCTCGCATGTTAAGGTATCCTTATTAGCCTTTACATCTGATACCTTAGTCTCAAATGTTGTATAAGACAGTCCAAATCCAAAGGGGAACAGAGCTGTCTTCTTAAAGGTATCAAAGTAGCGATAACCTACATAAATACCCTCTTTGTAGCGGTTATCGTTCCAGTCGCCAAAGGTTCCTTCCTCTGAATATTCTTTAATCTCCGCCCAGGTGGTTGAGAGCTTCCCTGAAGGATTCTGTTTTCCCAGAAGAATATCCGCAAGTACTGCCCCGCAATCAGTTCCAAGCTGGGATAAAAGAAGAATATCTTTTACCTCCATCACAGGTGAAAGATCTACTACACCTCCGACATTTAAAACAAGCATGAACCTGTCATACATTTTATTCAGAAGAAGGATGTCACGGATCTCAGACTTTGACAGCTTAACATCGCCTTCTAAAACCTCTCTGTCACTTCCCTCTCCTGAATTTCTGCTGACAACATATATGGCTGTATCGCATACCTTTGTGATCTCAAGATTGTGGTCAGGCTCTTTCATGGTCTTTCCCATGGAATACATGATTGCGTTCTCATGCTTTGCCTTTGCCTGCGTCTTAATATCCTTAATAAACTGCTTTTTGGCTTTCCTTCTTACCTCATCATAGGCATCAAGCCAGCTCTTTGAAGCGATAATGAATCCTGCCCGTTCAAGTCCCTGCTCTATTGTGAAAGTTTCTTTTGAATTAACCTCCCCCGAACCTGTACCGCCCTTTATCGTATAGCGAAGTCCGGCTCCGTAAGCAGCAATCTTACCGGGTTTATCTAAAGGGAACTGTCCGCTCTTTTTAAGAAGAACTGTGCACTCTGCTGCATTGCTAAGAACAAATGATAATTTGTCTGTATCTTTCCTCTCCATATTGGTCTCCTTGTAAATAAAGGGAACAGAAGCTGCTCCCTTCTTTTGACTTTATTACTTTCTCTTTGCTATCTCTTTCTGGATTTCCGGAAGTCTTTTTTCCAGGTCAAACCGCATGGCAAAAGCAAACAATATGATAAACAGAATAAGAGGAATATAGATGCTGAATGTATATATTGCCTGAATAACAGCAGGTGATACAGTAGTTGCAAGCCCGTCATAAGCTGCAAGTCCAAGGCACCATCCAATTATTGAAGCTCCGATACCTGAGCCGACTTTATTACCAAAACTGCATGCACTCTGAGCTGTAGCGACCATTCTTCTGCCATACTTATATTCATTATAATCTATCGCCATGGCGGACATAACTCCCATAAGGCACATCATTGGAATGTTTGCGAAAGTTCCAAAGCATGAAAGAGTGGTGTTATAAACAAAATGAGTTGGGTTAAAGAGTCTTAATGCTGTGCCTATTGCTCCGATCAGGAATGAAACTCTGAGTGTCTTTGTAACTCCGAGTTTTTTAGACATCGGACCAACAGCTACAAAACCAAGGATAGTAGGTATCATGCCGATTGCGCCCTGAATAGCAACCAGGTTATCGTCACCGTATATCCACTTGCAGTAATATGTCCCTGATGCTCCGCTAATACCATAAGAGATATTAGCGCAGAAATTCATGATCAGAATCATTACCCAGTACTTGTTTCCAAAAAGAGATTTCAGTGCTTCTCCGAAAGGTACCGGAGTCTCATCATCATGTATATCTTCAGCCTGAACTCCCTCACCGATCGCTGTTTCTTTTGCCTTCAGGTAACAGATGAACAGAGCAAGTGCAATAAACAGTCCGAAGATAGCTCCCATCTTGATCCATGCACTCTGATTACCGCCAAGGGCATTGGTAATAGGAATGACAGCTACTGCAATTATCATACCTGATACATATCCGGATGCAGCTCTCCAGATTCCCATATTTCCACGCTCTTCCTGGCTGTTGGTTCTGACAACAAGTATCGAAGAATACGGTATGCATATGGCTGTATAAATAACTGCTGACAGCAAAACATTAGTTATAAGCAGATATCCAAGCTGCATTGTCTCTCCCCAGCCCTTTGGAACAGTGAAAAGAGAAATAATAACAATCGCTGCAGGTATAGCCATCCTCAGTATCCATGGTCTGTACTTCTCTTTTCCGGGAGCTGTATGATCAACAATGTGCCCCATAAAAATATCTGTGAAAGCATCGATCATCTTACATATAAGAAGCATTGTAGCTATAGCGCCGGCAGCAATTCCCACTTTATCTGTGTAGAAGTAAGTAAGCTGGCCAACAAGTCCGGAAATAATGTTAAGTGAAAACTGTCCCAGACTATCCGCAAAATAATCACCGGTACGCATAACTTTCTGTACACCATATTTGTCTAACCCTAATGGTTTCTTTGACATAGTTTTTCCCTCCGTTTAACTTAAGTAGCTCTTATGTTGACATTATAAGATTGGAGGCAATATAATTATTGCAGTTATGTGAATATTATTGTAATTATGTTGCGATTTAATCGTGCGGTAAATAATATGAAGAATAATACTAAAGACGTTATAAACACATTGCAGATCATCTATAATTCCACATTTATGCCGATCCACTTATTTGAGAATGGTAAGTGTATCTGCTCAATACCGGCTTCTGAGCTTCCTGAGGATTTTATAATTGCATACAGGAACAATCTCATCTCCAGCAACAGATCTTTGTATTATTATTCTACAAAAGAATTCTTACTTGTGGGAATGATAAAAAGAGATACAAATGATCTGGATATCATAATAGGGCCTGTATCTACTACAGCCCTGTCTGAAGCAGATATTGACTCGCTGATAGCAAGCTACTGCCTGCCTGTGGATTGCAAGAATCAGATATGGGATTTTTACGACAGGACTCCACGTTTTACCATGTCGCAGTTTCTGAATATAATGACCCTTCTCAATAAAGAATTAAATGGAAATATAATAGATCCTTTCATGTATTTTGGTCTTACTGATACGACAAAAAAACAGAGCGTTGGAAAACATCATTCCCACGCCCTGATTGAAAACAAAGAACATTCTCAGTTCCACGACACCTACTTTTTTGAACAACAGTATTATGGCTACATAGAAAGAGGAGACCTTGACGGTCTTCAGCAGTTCATTAAGCAAGTGCCCTCATTTACAGAGGGACGTACCTCAAACGATTCGCTGCGTCAGGCAAAAAACATTTTCATTTCGTCCACTGCAATAATAACCCGTCGTGCAATAGCCGGCGGCCTTGATATAGAAACAGCTTATCAGCTCTCTGACTCCTATATCCAGGAGGCTGAAAAAATGTCTGATCAGGCATCAATCCTGGCTCTCAACGCAACTGCTGCAATTGACTTTACAAGCCGCGTGGCGGAAGCCAGGATACCAAAAGGAATGCCCGAGGACATCTATCTGGCAATCCAGTTCATTGCAAATCATGTAAACCAGAATGTCTCAGTAAAAGAGATAGCAAAACACCTGAACATGGACAGAACTACACTGTCCAAGAAGTTTAAGAGAGCTCTTGGTTTTAATATCAGCTCTTACATCATGCGCCGAAAACTTGAAGAAGCTAAGAGTCTTCTCACCTACACGGATAAGACTGTCAGTGAGATAAGCGAATATCTGTGCTTCTCAACTCAGAGCTACTTTCAGAATGTTTTTAAAGCAAAATACAAAATGACACCGAAGGAATATCGGCAGAATCAGAAGAAGTGACTGCGCTGTGTTCAATGCAGGTATGTTTGCTTGAGTATTCTGCACGCGCATCCGCTAAATGAATGGAAGTATTCTTATCCCCTACTTGGAGAATTACCTCCGTAGCCACATCATTCTTTTTACTTTCGGATACATACTCCAGATAGTCATGGATCTGTCTGTCACTTCTTTTATCTTTGTTGTATTCCGCCACTTAATACAATTATAGATAAAAAAAGCCCCAGAAACACTGAGTTTATGAGGTAAGCAACGAGCCACTTCGATTCCGCTTCGCTCCATCTCAGTCGCGACAGTCGTCGCGAAAAATCAAAAAAATAACGCCCTGTGAATGCAAGCATTCCAGGACGCAATTTTTCGATTTTTTGTGCCTCGTTGTTTCGCGCAGATTATCTCTTTGAGAACTTTTTCACTCTCTTAAATGCCTTGTTTTGGGCATTTCTAGGGCGAGTTGCTGTTTACCTGCTGCGTACGGTAGAAAGCTCAGGGCTACTGTATGCGGCTGGTGGCAACTCTGTTATTTCATCCTAAAAACAGATCTATCTTTCTGTTTCATCATATTCTTTCATTTCCAGACTGATCTGAGTATAAAGCCTTCTCAATAGTCACGTTCATATGAGATTTCTTGCGAAATCCCATAGTCCCCATCCTGCTTCGGAACGCTTGCATTTCATACAATGCCTCCTACCACTCGCGCCTTATCTTTTCAAAATCAATTGTCTTACCGACTTTCTTCCATATGATCAGAACAAAGACCAGATTGATAACTATCAGTCCGACATAGACCAAAAGTAATTTAGCTGCATCTTCACCCGTCCGGACATAGGAACCAAGACCCTCTTCGGGAATAAATAATCCTGAGGTATAATCAGTAAGAAAATCATTTAGTCCGTGCGCCAGTCCGCATGCCCATATATTTCTTGTTTTCCAGTACAGTATCAGAAGAGCAAGTCCGAAAAGGCTTGCTTCAAGAGTTTTTCCAATAGCCTGTCCCCAAGCCATTGCTGAGAGTGGATCAAATCCACCTAAAACATGTACTGCTCCAAAGACAAGCGAGGAAACAACTGCCCCAAGTACAAATACATATTTCCAATTCCTGAATTTATATATGATCGCATCGTTGATAACAGCCCTGAAGGACAACTCCTCAAAAAGCCCCACAGACATATACATGAGGAACACAACAAACAGCTCCAGAACAGGATTCTGCAAAAGCGGCCTTTTTTCACTTATATCTGAAACCAACACAATAGTGCCAAGTGAAAAGGCTACTATCAGAAATCCAACAGAATACTTCAAAACATAACTTGTTGAATTATAGCTGTATGCAAGGGTCTTGTCTCCCGATATCTGATACAGGAAAAAACACGCTGCTCCACATAGCATCGTTCTTACGATAAAAAACTGAAAATGCGTCTGGGTCGGCACTGATTTGAAACATACGACAACATATACTATGCAGAGCGCAGCAGTAATCAGTGGAGATCTTTTCATGAATTCAATGTACTTTTTAAGCATTGGTATTCTCCTCTTTTACTGCGCGTCTTCAGGTAAGACAGAAAGAGCAGAGAACTTTTCAGCGTTCTTCTTGGCTCTTACCAGCACATAGATCAAAAGAACAATATTTGTCAAAACTGCTACTCCGCCAAGTATGCCACCTACAATAAAATCGCCATTCTTCATAACCGGATAGTTAAAAATTGTTCCGGCATCATACAGAGTATGTAAAGCAGTTGGAATGATGATTGCCAAAGCCCAGTACAGCGCCGTCGGACCTTTGCCCTTTAATTTGTTGTACCTGGCTCTTCCTATAAACTCTCCCATTATCATGTTCAATGTCATATGAGTGAACGCTAAAGGAGTTCTGATTAGTAACACAATAATCGAGTCTCCAAAAGTAAAGTCCTCTACAAACGTAAAGCCAAATCCAACCGCTGCTCCCAGGAGGATATACTCATAAACATTGCGTACCTTATTTTTCAGAGCAACCAGCGTTATGATGATTGCAAGAAACTTAAACACTTCCTCCACACCACCGGCCATAAAAAATGCTGTAAAGAAAGCTGCCGATAGCGCCTGCATTTTTGCACCCTCTATCCCGATGATTCTTAATACAGCCAATAACCCAATCCCGGAACCGGCGGAAATCGGTACGCAAATACATCCCAAAACAACCGGCAGGATTGCCTGTAGTTTCCCTATAGGCTCCGGAACTTCCCTTTTGATCATTCGCTGATAGATAAATCCACAGATAACAAAGGCAAGTAATGCGGCAATAATTGAAATAATAATTGTTTTTGCGTCCATGAATAATTCTCCTCCTTAATTTGCATTAAATAGGTGTCCTTATCGTTCAGTACAGATTATTTATATACTCAGTCAAGGCCTCTCTATCATAGAAGTGCTCAGGCTGATGTATCACATAGTCCGGTTCTACACCCTGGTCAATGTCATACACAGAACCGTTTTTCATGTAGCTCAGACGGCGATTGCCGGACATCTGAAGCAGAGTTCCATCTGCTGTTGAAAATGGGATCACTGTGCATGCGCCGCCTCCGCTTTGTTGTCCTAAAATAGTAACCTGACCCGACGATTTTAATACACTCGGCACCAGATTACCGCAGGAAAAACTGATAGATGAGGTAATACAGTACAGATTGTAGTTTAGGAGCGAGTCCTTTTCGTCGTATACACCATCAAGATTGGCATCTGCACGAAAACATTCATTGGCGTAAGCACCTGTCAGTGTATCCTGGATACATACTGAACCTTCTCCCAGAAACAGACTTATCAAAAAACTTGCAGTGACGGTGTCTCCTCCGGAATTCATACTTAAATCAATAACTACATTCTCGACAGGGCTTCCCTTTCTCGTAATCTGTGAATATGAATACAAAAGAAGGCCAACAGTATCCTGTGTATCAGCGGTAGGTGCGTCCTTATAATAATCAGCATCCTTATCTTTTGCCCGGAAACTATCAAAGGTGATGTATGCTGTGTTTCCGACTTCCTCGTATCCGGGAACCCCGTCGGGATAATACTTTTCTCTGGCGGTATAATACTTCATCGCCGAATCACTCATGTTTTGAATTGACTTGCCGGTCATCCCGTCGATTTGCGCATCCATGCCAATCCGCCACGAATTAAGCATATACCCGCTATGTAAGTCATCAATGTAAAGATCCATCAAAACTCTCATCGCCCTTGCAGACATCTCAGGATCAGTACTCCTTAATGCGTCACGAAGAGCTGTTTCAGTAAAGAATTCATCAAAATCCTCAATTCCATGGCTTTCTTTCAAACCATAAAAATGATCCATCATCATACATAATTCGTTATATGTATAGTCCGCAAGTCCCTCGCTTTTTCCCTCCTTGGGCTGTGCTTCATAATACTTCCTCAAAAGCTCCCTGCCGGGTTCTGAACCATACTCATAGACAAATACTCCTTCGTTATTGTATAGAAGGCATACATAACTCGGAAGAGACAGCATGATATCACTTAATGTCTGCATGGGTATATAGCATTTACCATTCTCTTCAATCAGGTCTATACCATATTTTTTAAGATCAAAAACCACCTCCGAACCAAAGCGGCTATAGGAGTTTTCCTCTGAGAGAACAAGGCCCTCAAAGGCACTATCCGGCTGCAGTACATCTATAACCGTGCTTGTCCAGGACGGAACGAAAAAAGCATCAAAATCATAAAAACTAATTGTGTCTTTATCGCAGTCTATCTGCATAGGATACTGGTTTTCACGGGTAATTGTTACCACTGAGCCCTGGGCCGAAGTGGTCAGTGCATAGTTTTTATCTTCGATAATCTCGTGATTGACTCTCTCTATGAGGGAGACGGCAGTATCAATGTCAAAGTAGGGAACCTCTTTGCTTTCATCAGCAAAACAGAGTTTGATACTTGCCTCATTATCAACAGAGTGAAAATATAACGGAATCTCCATTTCACTAAGAGCGTTTCCGGATGGTGCCCCACAGGCAATCAAAAGAGTACTCCCCAATATGGTCAATGCTGAAACTATCCAGAGCTGATTGCATAAACGCTTTTTCATTAATCGTCTCCTCTTTTCTTATCTTAGCTCCGTCGAGGCTTTATATTCCTCTTAAATTTTACAACATTCCGTCTAGCGATAGTCTTAAAAATCCATAAATAATGCATAGATACAAAAAAGACCCGGTACATTGTACCGAGTCTTCTGAAATCTGCCATAGCAGATATTCTCATCTCTTTGAGAACTTTTTCAATGTCCTAAGTGCTGTGTTTGTGGCATTCCTAGGGCGAGTTGCTGTTTACCTGCTGCGTACGGTAGAAAGCTCAGGACTACTGTATGCGGCTGGTGGCAACTTGAATAACTGCGATCAAAAATAATACTCTGATCTTACTTTCTACTCATTAAATCTTTGTCTGTCTTTTGTAAGATTATCTTCCGGTTTTATGTTCCAACGTTCATCCCGACAAATCACTCATCATCAAACACATTCTTAGTCACACTACTGTCACACAAAAAATATTCTCATGCTCTTGCTGGTTTTTTATGCAAAAATACAACTGCAACTATAAAGACAACAGTCAGCATGCTCCATTGCACATAATTATCAAGAATCATAAATAGAGTTGATTCACTCCAATCTTTAATAAATACCGAAATATTCAAAAAGATATCAGTAAAAAAATGAATATATGCGGCAGCAAGAAAATTGTGGGAATAAAAGTACACAGAGGTAAATGCGAATCCCCACACTCCGGTCATGATAAACCTGTAAACGGCCTGCTCTAATGAATCACACTCTATAGCATGTAATATGCCAAATATGACAGCACTGATGCCCGCATAAATAAGCCGTCGCATAAAGGTGGCATCTTCGCCCTGATAGTAGCCTTCACAGACAAACGCCCTAAACGTCATCTCTTCCCATAGCCCTGTAGAAATCTGCACAAAAAAGAGATATGAAACAACAATCGGGACCGTTGTATTTAGCCAGCTCTTTGCGCCTATCACTGCATAAACAATGACATAGAAAGCAACATAGACCAGCATGCCCACGCATGCTGGAATAGCATTCCTAAATCCCTCTATAGTCAGCACACTTCTTATGCTATCTTTATTATACAGTTTTACAAATATGATAAGTTCCACGATAAAGAAAACCATTCTCTGGAGAGTCTTTACCATAGATCCCTGAGCACCATCAAAGTTACTATTTATCCATAAGGAAATCGGATAAAAAACTATATAAAACAGTAGAGCCAACAAGATACCTACTAATCCCCTACGAATTATCATAATATGAATCCCGTACCCTTAATCTATATATTTTTGTTTATCTATTGCCATTACTTATTTTTTTGCTTCTCTCTCATCCTTAGTATACTTATTCCAATCAAACAGAATGATATTTGATATTTGTACAATTTCCTAACTCATCAAAACTAAATTCCACAATCCATGGCATCAGAAATCTTATATTTTCAAAATCATCATAGCCAAAAGATTTATCATAAAAATTTATGATGGTGCTTAATGCTGTACCATGACTTCCAACTACTATATTTTTCCCTGAATACTGCTCCAGAACATTATTAAGCGCAGATATATTTCTATCCTGAACTTCTTTAAGACACTCTCCATCTGATAACTTGAAAGAAAAATCGCTCCATTGCTTTTGAGAAAAAGAAGTAAAATCTTCTATCCAACCACTATCGACATTTCTTTCTTTAAAATCTTCAACTATCTCAACAACCATTCCATTTTTATCTGCAAAATCCTTAACTGTATCAACAGCCCTCTTAAATGGGCTTGAAATAACTATATCTATATTTTTATCAGCCAGAAATGATGTGACTTTTTTCCTGTCTTCCATTCCTCGCGGACTTAACTCACGAGATCTGTCATCATGATTGTCATAATTTGGTTCTGCATGCCTTACAAAAAATACTTTTGTCATAATCCCTCTTATTGATTCAAACTCCTTCGAATGAAAAACTGAAATTGGCAACTCTGTTATTGATATAAAAGCATATTTATAGGCTTTTTCAAGTTTCCTCCAGAATTCTCAGTCCTTCCTTATAATCCTGTCCTAAAACTTCCTGTGTCTTTTGGAAGTCATATTTCTCATGTAGTCTGTCATGAACCTTGAGGAACGCCTTCTTTCCGTATTTCCTTATATATATTGCCTGAGCCTTTGCTGCATTTGCTCCGTCATTTGATGGAATATAGAATCCTTTATTGCAATTTTCGAGCTCATCACACTCATAACATCCGTCCAAATCTTTTTCCTTACAGCATTTCACATTCGGACATATTCTGTCCTCAGCACAAGTGGCAAAAGAGCAGACATTGTACTTCGTTCTGCAAGATCCGCACCACTCTGAAAGGAAACAGTGATTACAGGAAAAGCCACAATAAGCAACAGGATCAACACCCTTTCGTGCTATCTTGCAAAGTTTATTCTTGATGTGGCGCATGGCTTCGATATGCATAATCCAGTGACGGCTAAATGGCATCTGAATCAGTCCTTTTATATCCTTTCCGCACCAGTAATCAATCAGCCAAAAGGCATTCTCATTCTCACTGACACATTTACTGCGGATAAGTTTTTCCTTTACATCGCCGCCGAATTTTTGCTTTAAATCCTTGTATGTCAGTTCTCCAAGAATCTGATCCGTAGACTCCTTTACAGCTTTTACATACAGATATAGTTCTTTAATATTCAGTTTTTCTGAAAACTCTGCAATCTCGTTTCCTTGAAGTTCATTACCCGTAGTAATAATAGGTGCGCCAATGCGATTATGAAAGTCATGTGTAAAAAGGATTTGACTATCCCCTGCTATCATCTCATGGGCAACTATATCTTCAATCCTGAAAATATGCCAGATAGAATAGGCAAGGGTTTTACTGTGATATCCATCTGCACCCGCAAAAGGCATTTTGGCAAAGGCCTCATCCGGGTATCCACTCACAATCTGAGTAATCTGCTCAAACATTTCCTCGCGGAAAGCCAAAAGCTTATGAATAGCATCTTTAAAGGTTGCTTCTTTCGTCAGTAATTTCTGTATTTCTTTATTGTTTTCTGACCATGATTTGTCCATAATCTATCTTCTCTCATCGGTTAATCCGGCATTATTCCATATTGCTTTCTTACATTTTAATAAAGTCATATCAAAATAGGCAAGCCTTACCCTTAATCTTTTAGCACAAAAGTGAACCACTAACCCCGTCCCCCTGGTCCACTTCCGGCATACAAAAAGGGGCTGTGAAAAAATGAGAAATCATTTCTTCACAGCCCCTTTTATTAAAAAACTATTAAATAGTATTATACGTTTATAAACTTCTTTGTACTGTCGCTAAGTTTGTTCGTAACCTGATTGTTATTATCCATGGCCTCTCCGATTTCTTGAATTTCTCCCACAATCTCCGTAGAGTTGGAAGCTGAAAGGCTGATGGCCTGTGTGGACTCTTCAACGGAATCGGTGATTGTAAGAATTGAGTCTGCCATGCTGTGCATTGTGTTATCAAGAGAGTCTGCCTTCTCAGTAAAGCCTTCAAGAATTTCATTCATTATCTCTGCTGTACTCTCGTATTTCTCTCCTGTCTCAACAAAGGCTTCATAATCGGCAATAACAGTATTGTTGATAAAATCTACAACCTCGATGGCATTATTCGAAAGCTCCTGAACAGCCTTTGTCACATTCTCACTTATAGTCTGAATATTTCCGGCTGTCTGTCTGCTGTTATCGGCAAGTGCACTGATCTCCTGCGCAACTACCGCAAAGCCCTTGCCGGCTTCACCTGCTCTTGCAGCCTCAATGCTGGCGTTAAGTGCAAGAAGGTTTGTCTGGGAAGCTATATCGAGGATAACCTTGGTAAGTTCTCCGATCTGATTAACCTGCTCACTTTCCTTTACTGACTCATCAAGGGTCTTGCTGAGCGCCTCAACTCTGGCACCTGTATTCTCCTTCTTCTGCATAGCCTCATTCTTAATGGTATCAGCTTCCTTCTGGATCTCGCCTGCACGCTCTTTTCCTGAAGCAACCTCATCATTGATGCTCTCCACCGCATCTCTTACATCATTGAGCTGCTCCTTAATGTGAGAAGTTGTAGTTGACACATTGTCCATGCTGGCTGAAAGCTCCTCAAGCGCCGCTGATGTGTTGGTGATGTTGTCGTTAGCCAAAGCGATCTGTGAGGTCATCTTGTCTGCGGAATCTGTAAGAATGAGTGTTCCGCTCTTAACATCTTTCATTACGCCCTGCAGGGTTTCAATAAAATCATTTATGCCGTCTCTTATAAATACAAGCTCATTTCCGGTCTTAACATTTACTCTTGCTGTAAGGTCACCCTTTCCGGCGTTGATATCATTTATAATTTCCTGAACAGAGTCGGAAATCTTAACAATAACTTTGGTGATAAGAACAAATGAAACATAGAGGTTCAAAAGAAGGCACACGATAAACACAACCATTCCTGTTACATTCATGACAGTTATTTTACTTCTTGTCTGTGCCATATAATTTACAACATTACCCTTAAGTGCATCCACCGATGCATCAAGGGTTGTCATGCCTGCTTTGACACCTTCCATGTTAGTCATATAATCTCCGGTAAGTATCTCCGAGGCAACACGTCCATCGCCGGTTGTCATCATGATATTGAACACTTCATCAACGTTCGCAATAAGAGCCTTTGCCGAAGCATCAAGCTGTGTCGTTGCGTTTGGATTGCCATATATAGTAAACTCATCGCCGATTTCTTTTACAAGAGTGGTCACTTCGCTCTCGTAGGATTTAAGCTCGCTTCCGATTCTCTCTTTATCAGCATCAGTGTAATATGACCATAGCCCCAGTGCGCTCTGGATCGTTCCGTCAATCCTGGCCATATCTTCCTTAACTGTTCCCTCTTTATGAACCAGCTCGGTTACTCCGGCAATTATACCCTGAGCACTGTCAGACATGGATGATATTCCATCGTTAACAATGTAGCTTACTATGTTAAATACCAGCAACATCAGAATATTAAAGAACAAAATCTGAACCGGAATAGATTTGAAAAAACTGACCTTATTCTTCTTGTTTTCAGTTGTCCTTGACATAGCGACACTCCTTTCAATATAATAAATATCCACCTATATACATTATACAGATAAATAATGCATTGTCTTACGTTTAATATTTTTTTAATAAAATTAAATAAAAAATGCATAAAAACACAAAAAACAGGCAGCCTTACCAGCTACCTGTACAATCTTTGCTTTATTCACGGAACCCAGGTGATAAGGGCCTCGGCATCTCCGTCTATTGTAAATTCTCCGCTTCCCGCAGTCATAAACAGCGACTCTCCTTTTTTAGCTCTGATGCATTCTCCCTGACATATAACATCTGCACATACCACATCTCTGTCTTACCGTGCTGGCCTTCGTTGGCCTTGGCATATACTTCATCGGGATGTACCTGGATTGAAAGAGGCTTCCTTGCATCTATGAGCTTTATCAGAATAGGGAAGTCTTCTTTATCCCTGCAATCACTGCCAAGACACTATTTTCCAAGAATATCTATAAGCTCATTAAGCGTCCTGCCCTTATACTCTCCGTCAGCCACTACAGATTTCCCATCCTTATGGCACGATAAAAGCCAAGCCTCAGCTAATACATCGCCATCGTATTCTATTCCAAAATCATCCACCAGCTTGTGGCCACCCCAAAGGTAATCCTCACAGGCGGGCTTTAGCTTATAAATACCCATTAACTGCCCTTTCCTTTCACGTAGATAGTTATTCTATTACAGGTGCGTTGTAAAAACAAATCACACAAAAAAGACCCGATACATTGTACCGAGTCTTTTGAAATCTGCAATAGCAGATCGATTATCTCTTTGAGAACTTTTTCAATGTCCTAAGTGCTGTGTTTGTGGCATTTCTAGGACGAGTTGCTGTTTACCTGCTGCGTACGGTAGAAAGCTCAGGGCTACTGTATGCGGCTGGTGGCAACTTTAATAACCACGATCAAAAATAATACTCTGATTTTACTTTCTGCTCATTAAATCTTTATCTGTTGTAAGATTATCTTCCGATATATCTTTCTTAGCGGAGCACACGGGACTTAAACCAAAGGTTCACAATGTACCCACAGCTCTAATTAATCCGTTATTTCTCCTCCAGCCTCTCTAAGATCAAACAATGAAACGATCTTAAACTCTTTCTTTTCAGTATCCACATCCCTAAACCAGATGCTTCCACTATTGATACATGCGCCCTGCCAGTTCGCCCATAGATCTGATATGTCCCATGATGCAAGTGCGGTCATCTCTTCCTCATTAAATGCTTTTTTAAGAATAGGTATGCTTATCGTTATTCATTTTACTAAAATGTTTATGCCACCGGTAGGATTTCCTCACATATTGCACGGATCTCTTCACTGAAAACAGTATCTTTTGGCCAGATGAAGGTAAAATCATGTTTTACCCTAAAGTCGTCAAGGGGGATTGTTTTCAGATATCCGGACTGCAGTCCGGATGCAACCGCTGCTTTATATAAAAAGGTGATGCCACAGTCTTTTTCAATAAGGCTTATTATGGCATGCATGTTCTCCACCTGGATAAAATTCCTAAAATCACTTGTAGAGTAATTGTTCAAGGCAAGAGCTCTTTCTAATATATTGCGCGTTCCTGAACCGGGTTCTCTTATAAGAATTCGCTCGGGAAAGAGATCTTTTATCACGCGCGGTTTCTGAGTGAAAGAGTGCTTTGCCGAACAGACAGAAACAAACTCTTCTTTGCTAAAAAGCAGCGTTTCATAATCATTTTCAGGAAAATATCCTTCTACAAGTGCAAAATCTATAACCCCCTCGGAGAGTTTTTTAAGAAGCTCCGATGTGTTGCCAAATGTAATCTTAAGATTAGTATCCGGGTGATTTTTTATGTAATCACTGATCGGATCAGCAATTATGTATTCTCCTATGGTCATGGTGACACCAAAAGAGATGTCTTTTAAGCCATGGTTATTCTGTGAAAGTATTTCTTTGAGACTTTCATCATCATTTTTTATCTGATTCATTTTTTTATACAGGAGTTTTCCGTTGTCAGTTAGAAAAAGTTTTTTTCCATCCTGAGTAAACAGCTTTGTCCCGTATTCATTTTCAAGATGATGTATGTGTTGAGAAACAGCGGGCTGAGTAATATTCAGCTCCTTAGCCGCCTTGGTGAAATTGAGGTGTCTGCAAACGCAGAGGAAAGTATCTATTCTGAAATCCAGCATAATCAGTCCTCCCTAACGATAAGAAATGTTTATGGATATATAATAATATATAATTTTATCTTTTTCAAAAGACAGAATATAATAAGACCTACGAAAGAACAGATTAAAAAGAGAGAGAGGTCTTGAGATGGATTTTTTGAAAAAGAATTACATGGGAGTAATAGTATGCTTCACTATTGCAGTTCCTTCATGGCTCCTGGGAAAGCGCTTCCCTGTCGTTGGCGGAGCGGTGATTGCAATCATTCTGGGCATGATAATAGCCCTGTTCTGGAATGACAAGGGGAAGGCGGCTGATGGAATAAAGTTCACATCAAAGATAATTCTGCAGGAGGCTGTTGTCCTCCTTGGATTTGGTATGAATCTTTCGGTCGTTCTTCAGACCGGGAAACAGTCACTTCCTATAATTATCTGCACGATTTCAACATCGCTTATCCTATCATGGATTCTTCATAAGGTTATGAATATCAAAGGAAACACAGCTACTCTTATCGGAGTTGGCTCATCAATATGCGGCGGCTCAGCAATAGCAGCTACGGCTCCTGTCATTGATGCGGATGATGATGAAGTGGCACAGGCAATTTCTGTGATATTTTTCTTTAACGTGCTGGCAGCACTTCTTTTTCCTTCGCTGGGAAAGCTTATAGGTTTTGATATCACAACAGGAGAGACTTTCGGTATTTTTGCGGGAACTGCAGTTAATGATACTTCTTCCGTCACCGCAGCTGCATCAACCTGGGATAGTATGTGGAACCTGGGGAATCAGACTCTTGATAAGGCAGTTACGGTCAAGCTTACAAGAACACTGGCTATCATACCTATTACACTGGTACTTGCGTATCTGAGGGCAAGGGAAGCAAAAAAGGATGGAAGTTCGACAAATGGCTTTAGCTTTAGAAGAGCATTTCCGATGTTCATAGTCTTCTTTGTGATTGCTTCAATTATCACAACTATTTGCTTGAGAGCAGGTGTCCCTTCTTATGTTTTTAAGCCACTTAAGGAACTTAGCAAGTTCTTTATAATAATGGCCATGGCTGCTATTGGCTTGAACAGTAACATAATCAAACTAATTAAATCAGGTGGGAAGCCGATTTTGCTTGGCGGCTGTTGCTGGATCGGAATAACAGTTGTCTGCCTTTTGATGCAGCATGTAATGGGAATATGGTAAAGACCTGAGTCTGAATAAAGTTCCACATTACGGTTCTCCCTTACAGCACTTGCCGGTGGTTTCATTACAGAGAGTTTTTATAAAACCACAGAATTCCTTCATGATGTCCGTGTTTATTGAATAGTAGTGCCACTTACCTTCTTTCCTGTCTTTAACCAAGCCCGAATCCACAAGTATCTTCATGTGATGAGAGAGAGTCGGCTGTGTAATATCAAACTTTTCAAGAAGCTTACATCCGCATTTCTCCTGATCAGAAAGCATCTTAACTATTTCCATTCTGTTGGGATCTCCAAGAGCCTTACATATCAGCACTTCGTCTAATTTGGTCATAATCTTCTCCTTATATAGATGTTTATCTATGTGTTGATAAAGCATATACATAGATATTCGTCAATGTATTATTTCAAAAAGGAGACAGAGCTTTTAAAACTCTGTCTCCTCCGTGGCAATTTATCTTCGGATATTATTTTCCAACCCACTTCAAAAGCACTTCGTAAAGCTCATCGAAAGAGGAGGCACAATAATTGATATTGTAAGCTTTCTGCGCTTCTTCGATATCACCGTAGGGCATGAACCACACAGATGCCAACGAAGCATTCTTAGCGCCCTGCATATCAGAAGAAAGTGAGTCACCTATCACGATACATGTCCTCTTCGGCTCATTCACGCCTTCAAGCACCATATCAAAAAACTTTTTGTCTGGCTTTGTTACGCCCATCCATTCACTGACATAAACCTTCTCGAGATACATATCGAGACCTGTTGACTTTATCCTTCCCTCGGCATTGATAGTCGCGCCGTTAGATATGATATAGCACCTGGAATCTTGGATGGTATCTTTAAGCTTGCTCATGAACTCAAGCGCACCCTCAATAAGCACGCCGTTCTGCGACATCGTATAGATGAATTCGTTATTTACAGTAAGCGGATCTAGCTCGGAATGGCCTCCCTCACAGAACTCAAATAGGTCTGTAAACCTTCTTATAAACAACTCGGTCCTTGTGATGGTTCCCTTCTCAAGCTCAAGCCAGAGAGCCTTATTGTACGCTTTAAAATGGTCATAGCATTCTTCTGTGAACTTCAGCCCGCATTCTGTAATTACTATCTCTAGCGCTTTTCGCTCAGAAGCATGGAAGTCGAGCAGCGTCATATCAAGGTCGAACAAGAAATTATGATGCATATAGATGGTGATACTCCTTTTGAATATTTTTACCGCAATATAAAGATGGAGCATACGGAACTCGAACCAGGGATTCCCTTAGCACCAATGGACATATTATCTTTCGAGTTAAAGTATGATCATCTCGAGAAACCCGAATTTTTCATTCATATAGCAATTCGAAAAAGTTGGTTAGCGGGACCCTGTATAGGTTCAAAATCAGCAATTTTCTCAAAGCCATATTTTTCGTACAAACCATGGTGCTCGCTCTTAAGATACACTTCTTTAAATCCAATTTCTTTAGCATAGTCAAGGGCGAACCTTATCATTAATTCTGAAATACGCTTCCCCCGATAATGTTCGTCGACAAAAACTAAGTTTATAAACGGACTAAAGTCATATTCCGGTGGCATCATTGTCCCTTTTTCTTCAAATACACAAAAGCCAACCACATTTTCTTCGTCAGTGGTAATAATAACCCTTGCCCAATCAGCAAAACTGTTTAACCGCATCCTTTCCGCTAAATGTGTCCCCGCAATCCAGGAGCATTTTTCTGAAAATGCAATCGTCTTCTCCCACAAATATTCCCCTTTTTTTATAGATTGAGCTTTCATCTAATCGTCTCCTCAAATACCGGTTTTCGTTCTATATTATCCCGCAAGATATTCCTACAGCTCATGGTAGTAAGGGCAGATATTTTCATAATGTCCGTCCTTCATTCTGAATCCCCCTGGTATAGTACCAAGCTGTTTAAATCCAAGTCGTTCATACAGATGCCTTGCGTGAACATTACTCTCTACGACAGCATTGAACTGAAGCACTCGAAATCCCAACTCTTTTCCCTTCTTCAGGCAATCCGTCACAAGCTGTTCTCCGATATGCTTTCCTCTTGCATCTCTTGATACGGCATAGCTGGCGTTGCAGATATGTCCGCATCTTCCGACATTGTTGGGATGAAGGATATAAAGACCGAAAATCTTCCCATTCTCCTCCGCAACACCTGTATGACTCTGGGAAGCAAAGAACTCCGCACCACCATCCAAATCAAGCATCTCTTCCTGCGGAAAAGCGATGCCATCCTCAACAACCTCATTCCATATTCTTATAATCTCAGGCAAGTCCTGACTTTTGTACTCTCTAACAATCATTTTCCTTTATCTCCATCGTGCGATAAACTGAAAGTTAATCTATTCAGAAATACTTAAATTTTTTCTTTGTAGCAACTGTTTATAATTATACCTATATCTACCATCCTGTTCAATATTATGTGCATAAAACAAGGGCGTTTTCACGCCCCTGCTTACTGCTATCAAAGTATTCATCTCTCCGGTCTTAGTTTATTCCTATTCAGATTTGGACCTTGCTGCTCCTTCCTTTGATCAACTATCGCCTGGCTTTCTCTTAACTTTTGTAAAATGCTTGTTTTTGCCTTTTCAGCTATCTCAGGCTTCTTGGTCTTGTCCCACCACTCCTTGAATGTTTTGAAGGCTTTTGAGACTATTTTACCCAGTGTAGTCTTGGGATTTTCAAGTGTTGCGTATCTCATGAATTCCTTCTTCATTTCCGAATTCACTACTGAGTCCACATATTGGTCGACTTTGCTTTCTATATCCTGCTTCATTTCTTTAGCTGTATCATCCAAAGCTTCGATCTGTGTCTCTTTCTCCTGGCACTTATCTTCCAGCTTTTCATATTCTTGCTGCTTTAGCCTTAAGTAGAATTCCTTTGAGAAGTCACTATTCCTTCCTTTTTCCTTTGGTTTTAAGGTTTCATCTCCAAAGATCTCCGGGTGGTCTTTCATCTGATGCTCTACAAAATCGTGCATTAGATCTTGTATTTTTTCTAGTCTCTCCTGATCAAACACTTTTGTTTTTGCCACCTGTTTGCTTAGTCCTCGTTTGTATCCTGTTGCTACCGGAACTCCTACTACGTGCATATGAGGTGAATCCTCATCCAAGTGTGTTACCGCCGATGCGATTTTGAATTCCGGAACTATCTCTTTTACATATTCAAGCTGTTCTCTCATGAGTGGCTTCATTGCATTCCACTGCTCTCTCGTCTTATCTGCCCAGAATTCCTTATCCCCTACTTGGAGAATTACCTCCGTAGCCACATCATTCTTTTTACTTTCGGATACATACTCCAGATAGTCATGAATCTGTCTGTCACTTCTTTTACCTTTGTTGTATTCCGCAAGTGCCTCAGAGAATTCCCTTTCATAAATCTCTTTTACATCATCGAGAATATTTACTTCACTCCCGACTTCCACTTCGATCATTTCTTCGTTATACTCTTCGCTTTGAAATAATCGAAGATTGTGTTTACTCACCGAAACCACATCTCGCGTTTTAGTGAGCGAATGCTTTTTACATGAAATGTGAAATGTCACTGTTATCATAAACTAAATCCTTTCGTATTTTTTGCCGCCGGCAGGCCCCTCGGAGAGCCCCCGGATAATGATGTGTAATGTCATTATCCATAGGGGGTTACCCATAACGACACGTTATGGGGAAGCTCGCTCCGCTCGCCTGCCAAACCATTCATTCCTTGGCTGATTATTACCGGAGCGTGTCACGCTCCCGTTCAATCCATCAAGGGAAATCACCATCTAAAATCCCTGTGCATTCCCACCATATCGAGGTAGTCCTGACGAGCTTTTTCCTTCTCCTCTTCTGTGGGTGCTGTCTTGAACTTTGAATAGATTTCATGCCTCACTAGTTTTTCCATCTTGTCTTCAAGTTCTTTTTTGATCAGATCAGTATCTTCATCAAACTCAAAGACCAGTAATCGTACCAGCCTTATAAATAATTCCTGTGATATCTGTACGTTTTTCATTCGTCCCTTTCTTCTAGTCCGCAACAATGCAGTGTCTTTATCTTTTTACAACCTTGCAATCTTAAGAGTGTAACTTCAGATACCTTACATTGTTGCGGTCTTGATTATCATTCGTTCTCTTTCAATATCCAGTACCAGGTATTGTTGATTCTCCTGGCTTTTATCCCAAGTTCATTTTTGGCTATCTCCAGAGTCCTTTTTGATATATCCTCTTCTTTAGCCAGTTCTACTGCCTCGTTACTTGGGATCATATTATGGTCTTCAGCCAATTCTCTCAGAAGAGCGATCGCCTTTTCCTGCTTATTCGCTTTCGGTGCAATTCCTCCAAGAACTTCGTCTGCGGTTATTTCATAATCTCCAATCCACTCGAATCCCTTTTCTGATAATCTGAAGGCCTTTGAATGTCCAAATGCTGCTAAGTTGTTCTTTATTTGGACTATTGCTCTTAGTTCCGGTTCACCTTCTATCCTTCCTACCAGCAGGACACTTCTTGCTACTGCGTAGAAGTCAATTGATCCCATCCCTCGATAAGCTGCCTTGTTTCCGGAAGCTTTGTTCATGTGTCCGATTAGGATGATTGCACATTTGTACTTCTCCGCCAGAGCTCCCAGCTTCTTAGTCATATCTCTTGCTTCGTTAGCTCTATTCATATCCATTCCGCCTCCAAGATATGCCTGTAGTGGATCCAGAATCAAGAGTTTTGCTCCAGTCCTTATGATTGCCTGTTCAACTCTCTCATCTACCATTGATAGCGATTTATCACTCTCATCTATCACATGGATTTTGGAGCAGTCAGCCCCGGCACCTTCAAGTCTTGGCTTTACCGTATCAGCCAGTCCGTCTTCTGCTGTCTGATATATGATGTTTATTGGTTCCTCACTCTGCAGACCCGTATCTAACGAAATTCCTTTTGATAACTTCGCTGCTGCATTTAGTACAAAAGTTGTTTTTCCATCTCCGGGATCTCCCTGAATGATGGTAAGCTTTCCATATGGTATAAACGGATACCATAGCCAGGAAACTTCTTCAGCTTCTACATCTGACATCTGGATAAGCTTTAATTCTGTTTTGCTTGTTTCCATTTAGATTCCTCCAATCTTACTTTTTTGTTGAACTTGGCCGGAACCCTTGCTATACTTTATTTAATCGAATTTACAAAAGCTCCGGCTTTTCATTTACTCTCTTGTTACCAGCAAGAGAGTTTTTTCTTTTTAGACCGCTTCTGGACTAAAGTATCCAATCTCTTCCCACACCTTTCTGTCTGGACAATAGTAGTTGTATTCACTGGAATTTTCTTTCTTCATGGCATATCCAAATTTGAATATTCCCTGTTGGATTCCAATTCTTACAAACTGTGCATCCTTGTGCATTGCCTCGGCAACCTCAGTTATAGGAACATTTCTACCGGTAAATCTTGGTAGTTCTACATATAACTTTTTGTCTTCCATACTTTTTTTCACCTCCTCCCGTCTAAAATACGAATTATCAGTTCGTATTTTGATAATACGTCATAATAATTCATTTGTCAATATATAATGTGTATTTATAATTCGTATTACGTTCTTGCAATTCGTATTACCACATGTTACAATTCACACAAGGAGGTCAGTACAATGAATAATGGATCTGATATAGGAAATAGAATTAAAGAAGCCAGAAAAGCTCAGCACCTCAGTCAGACTGAACTGGCTAACAGACTAGGTAAAACCATGCGTACAGTACAGAAATATGAAAGCGGTGAAATAGAGCCTTCAATAGGTGTACTGAATGAGATCGCAAATATTCTTAATATCTCTCCTGCTGAACTTATTGGATATCAGAAGAAGAACATCACTTTAGATACTCTCTCAGATGTCCTCTATGTTCTTAACGAACTAAATAAAAAAGCAGGGATTAACTTCAATATAGACGTAAATCGTCCACCCAAAACCGAAGAATGGAGCTGCAGTCTTAAATTCATGGGAAACGATGAAGCAGCAGAAAACAACTCAGATCTCTGCCTCTTTCTGGAAAGATATGCAGATGAGCGAGAGAGCCTTGAACAAGGCTTTTCAAATGAAGATAGATTTAATCACTGGTTCGAAACAGAGCTAGCATACTACGCGAATGTGGCATTGCCCAATAAAAAAGGTGATTAAGGGATTATCCCCTTTTTCATAAATTACCTGAGCATCAAAGGAGGTCGATATTATTTGAAATTACCAAACGGATATGGAAGTGTTATGAAAATGTCCGGGAAACGCAGAAAGCCCTATATGGTAAGAGTAACCACCGGATGGACCATTGATCCGGAAAAAGGTACCAAAAAGCAGACGTACAATGTCATAGGATATGCTGAAACCAAGCAGGAAGGCTTGCAAATGCTATCAGATTATCATCAGAATCCATTTGATACAAAAGCAGCCAAAATGACATTCACAGACGTATATAATGCCTGGTCTGAAGCAAAGTATCCTGCCATCTCTAAATCCAACGTACATGGGTATACAGCCTCATATAACGTATGTGGCACCCTTTATAACAAAACCTTTAGAGATATAAAACTGGCAGAGCTTCAGAATGTCATTGATACCTGCGGAAAGAATTATCCAACACTCCGTAAGATCAAAGTCCTTTTCAACCAGCTTTACGATTATGCCCTTAAGAACGATATCTGTAACAAAGACTATTCCGAATTTGTAGATATTCTCAAATACAAGGACAAGAATCCAAATAAGGTTGATAGAGAGATCTTTTCAAAAGCTGAAATTGACAGGCTCTGGGAACTCAAGGACGATCCGTTCTACCAGACAGTACTGATGCTGATTTACAACGGCTGTAGAATATCTGAACTACTGGATTTAGAAAAGAAAAACATTCATCTTGATGAACAGTACTTCGATGTGGTAGAAAGCAAAACAGAAAATGGTATCAGAAAGGTTCCTATAGCAGACAAGGTTCTCCCATTCTACAAGGCTTGGTATGAATCCTCTGATTGCGAATACCTTCTACACACCGATGAAAACAAAAAATTCACCTACAGAAATTATAAAGACAGCTACTGGACACCACTAATTGAAAATCTTGGGATGGAGCACACTCCTCATGATACAAGACACACCTGCATATCAATGCTGGCGGAAGCTCATGTGGATCCTACAATGATCAAGAAAATCGTAGGACACTCCGGAGCAATGTCTCTGACAGAGAAAGTGTACACACACCTTGATATCCAGTCTCTGGTAGAAGCAATTAACAAAATCTAAGGCTTGAGAATTTTGCTGTCTACCTGCTGTTTACTCGCTGTTTACGGTACAAAATTTTCTGCGTTTCACCACAACTGAATACAATTATAGATAAAAGAAAAACCCCAGAAACACTGAGTTTCTGAGGTTTGTAAATTCTTTTTGAATCTCGAAAGATTATCTCTTTGAGAACTGAGGAGCGCGACGAGCCTTTTTGAGACCGTACTTCTTTCTTTCCTTCATTCTAGGATCACGTGTAAGGAATCCAGCCTTCTTAAGTGCAGGTCTGTACTCATCTGAGTCAGCCTGAAGAAGGGCTCTTGAGATACCATGACGGATTGCACCAGCCTGACCTGATGTGCCGCCACCGCGAACTGTTACGTTAACATCAAACTTATCAAGTGTATCTGTCAGTACAAGAGGCTGACGAACAATAACTTTAAGAGTCTCGAGACCAAGATACTCGTCGATGCTTCTCTTGTTGATAGTGATATTGCCCTTACCGGGTGTAAGATAAACTCTGGCGATAGACTTCTTTCTTCTACCTGTGCCATAGAAACTTGCTGCTTTAGCCATTTTCAAATTCTCCTTTCAGATTAGAATGTAAGTACTTCAGGCTTCTGAGCTGCATGCTCGTGCTCAGGACCTGCGTATACATGAAGCTTTGTGTACATCTGTCTTCCAAGAGAACCCTTAGGAAGCATTCCCTTAACAGCATGCTCGATAACACGCTCAGGGTGTGACTCCATCATCTGACGAAGTGTGAACTCCTTGTGGTGTCCAACGTAATCTGTGTGGTGCCAGTACATTTTCTGGTCCATCTTCTTACCTGTAACCTTAATCTTATCAGCATTGATAACGATTACATAATCACCTGTATCAATGTTGGGTGTATAAATCGGCTTATTCTTTCCTCTAAGTACGTTAGCTACGTTAGAAGCAAGACGACCGAGTGTCATATCTGTTGCGTCTACAACATACCATTTCTTCTCAACAGAAGAAGCATTAGGCATATATGTGTTCATTCTAATTACCTCCATAACCAGTTAACAGTAAAATATCTGGTGCGATGAACCCTTCACCTGATCCATTCGCTTGTATATATAGATGCACGCCTCGTTACTTACCGGGATAACTTGGCGATTATCGTCACACAGTCATATATTATATGCTCAGTTTTCACAATTTGTCAATATATAATCCACTTAAAAATATCTCAAAAGCCGCTTGTTTAGATTCTTTTTATAAACTCTGAAATAATCTCTGCAAATTCTTTGTTTTATTTATAATCTGCAATTATTTTAATGATCTTTTTCTTCTTCAAAGAATCTGTAATTCATAAGATAAAGTCCCTGCGGTGGAGCCGTGGGGCCTGCAGTAGAACGATCCTTTGCTTCTATAATCTGAATTATATCAGACGGTTCTCCTTTTCCTCGTCCGATCTCCATCAGTGTTCCAGCTATAATCCTGACCATATTATAGAGAAAACCATTACCTGTAACTCTTATGGTAATCTCATCTCCATGCCTTATTACACCTGCACCGATGATTCTCCTTGTATGGCTTATAGCCTGCGATCCGGCCGCACAAAAACTTGTAAAATCATATTCACCAATCAGATACTGCGCAGCTTCATTCATCCTATTTTCATCTAGTGGATAGCTATTGTGGCAGGTATACTTACGCTTTGTTGGAATCATCGTCTTCACATTCAATATGTGATATTCATATGTTTTTTCAGACAGACGTTTTCTTGGATGGAAATCTAAAGGTACTTCTTCAGACTTCATGATTCTAATATCTTCCGGTAGTTTATTATTCAGAGCCGGAGCAAATCTCCCCGGCGGTATAGTTGATTCTGTAGCAAACACAACTACGTTACCATACGCATGAACTCCGGCATCAGTTCTACTTGCTCCAATAATTTCGGTGTCAACCCCGGTGAGTAGATCCACTGCCTTTTTTATCTCGCCCTCCACTGTCTCAATATTTTCCTGAAAAGCGAAACCATGATATCCACTGCCGTCATATGCGACTGTCAGCATTATATTTTTCAAATGTAATCCTCATCTGTTGTTTCGCAAAAGTCTGCATGTCAAGATTTCCGTTCCACAACAATCATTCAAAACACAATTCCAATTGTAATCATCACAGCCAAATAAATAACAATTACAAGATAAGCCGTAAAATCACTTGCTTTGTAAACCAGCGGTTTCATTTTAGTTCTACCCTCACCACCCCGATAACATCTGGCTTCCATAGCCATAGCAAGATCATTTGCTCTTCGAAATGCAGATATAAAAAGCGGCACCAGCAAAGGAATCAGACTTTTGCCACGCTGAACCAGCGACCCTTTCTCAAAATCAGCACCTCTAGCCATCTGCGCCTTCATAATTTTGTCTGTCTCTTCCATTAAAATCGGAATGAATCTAAGCGCAATTGACATCATCATTGATATCTCGTGAACAGGTACATGGAGCTTTTTCAATGGTTTCATAAGGCTCTCAAGTCCGTCCGTGAGTTGATTTGGTGTCGTAGTTAACGTCATTATAGATGAACCCGTGATCAGAAAAACCAGCCTCACTCCCATCATGATTGCTATTTTCAGTCCTTCTTTGGTCACACTTATTTTCCAAACTGAAAAAATCGGCTCTCCGGGTGTCAAAAATAAATTGAATACCATTGTTATCAGCAGCAAAAAATAAATGGCTTTCATACCCTTAAAAATGAATTTAGGCGGTACACACGAAAGTATTATCGCTGCCAGTAGAAAAGCTGCCGCAATAAGGTATCCTATAAAATTGTCTACCACAAATAGGGATACAATATAAACCAGTGTCGCAACAATTTTCACTCTTGGATCAAGTCTGTGCAGTCTCGAATCCGTCTGGTAATACTGTCCCAATGTTATATCTCTAAGCATGTAAGTTATGCTCCTAAAGCTCTCATTATTTCATCAGCTGCTTCTTCTATAGTCGTTGCGTCAGTGGCTACAGGAAAGCCTTCGTTTTTCAATTCCTGCATAACGTATGTAACCTGAGGCGCAGCCAATCCGATCTCCTCAAGCTCTTTGTAATTGGCAAATACTTCTTTAGGTGTTCCATCATACAAAGCCTGACCTTTATTCATAACAATTATTCTTTCAACATAATTGGCTACATCTTCCATACTGTGTGAAACAAGAATAACCGTAATCCCCATATTTTTATGAAGGTCATCTATCAGATTAAGTATCTCTTCCCTTCCTTTTGGGTCCAATCCTGCAGTAGGTTCATCAAGAATCAAAACCTCAGGTTTCATAGCGAGCACACCGGCTATTGCCACTCTCCTCTTTTGTCCGCCTGACAGGTCAAATGGTGATTGATAGAATGATTCGTCAGGAAATCCTACTTTTTTTAATGCATCATAAGCCCTAAGCTCCACTTCTTTTTGTGACAATCCAAGATTCTTAGGGCCAAAGCATACATCCTGAAAACAGTTTATTTCAAAAAGCTGATGTTCAGGATATTGGAAAACAAGTCCCACCTTTGCCCTTAATTCTTTCCGGTTGAATTCAGCATCATTTATATCTTTTCCATTGAAGAAAACTGAACCCGAGGTGGGCTTCATAAGGCCGTTTAAATGCTGTACTAAAGTTGATTTGCCGGATCCTGTGTGGCCTATCAGGCCTATAAACTGGCCGTCCGGAATTTGCAGGCAAACATCCTTAAGCGCTGCTCTGGCCATAGCTGTTTCAGGATTATATATATAATTTACATGATCAAGTATGATTGACATGTTTATACCGCTTTCTTTCAAATGTCAGATGGAATAGCATTTACCGCTTAAGCATCTTCCACTCCACCATATAATAATCAATATCTAAGCGCTTTTATAGCGTTAATAAGCTCTTTTCTATCAAGAACTCCATCAGGAATATTAAGGCCTCTCGCCTTTAATTCATGTGCCAAAAGCGTTACCTGTGGAACACCAAGTCTTAGTTCCTGTAGTTTATCTACTTGGGAAAATACCTCTCTTGGGGTTCCCTGCATAGTTATACGTCCTTTATCCATTACAAAAACTCTATCGGAGTAAATAACTTCCTCCATATAATGAGTTATCAGAATTATCGTTATCCCCTCAACCTCATTTAAAGCACGCGCAGCGCGGATAACCTCTTTTCTTCCATTTGGATCAAGCATCGCCGTAGGCTCATCAAAAACAATACATTTGGGATGCATTGCTATAACACCGGCAATTGAAACTCTTTGTTTTTGCCCTCCGGAAAGGTGATTCGGCGAACTTTTCCTATATTCATACATTCCGACAGCCTTAAGGCTTTCCTCCACCCTCTCCCATATCTCATCCGTAGGAATTCCCATATTTTCAGGGCCAAAGCCAACATCTTCCTCAACAACCTGTCCGATTATCTGGTTGTCAGGATTCTGGAAAACCATACCGGCGTTCTGCCTTACTTCCCAGATATTCTCGCCTTCCATAGTGTTTAGTCCATCAACCCATACTGTTCCTTCAGTAGGAAACAGTAATGCATTAAAATGCTTTGCAAGTGTAGATTTGCCGGAGCCATTATGTCCAAGAATAGAAATAAATTCTCCTGCATTAACCTCGAGATCAACTCCATCTACCGCAGTTTTTATCCCTTCTACATTTCCTTCTTCATCACGTCTTATATATTCAAATGTCAGATTCTTTGTGCGTAGCATTTTCTCTGAACTCATAATTCCTCGTAATAAATATCCTATCGAAATTATTTATAATATAGATTGCAAAAATATATTCTAAATCTATGACTTCTTGAACGCAAATCGGAAAATGCGTTCAAGAATCCTGCGTTCCGCAGGAAGTCTTATACGTTTAAGTCCTGTATAACGCTTAAACCGTACATCTTTTCTATTTTATTATAATGATTTATGAAAAACAAGCTTATATATGCTATGATATAGACATGTTTAGACAATATATCAAGCCTGCTATCATAATGGTAGCTGTTATAATCTTATGCGCAATTTTAGCCCGAGTCCTTAGTGGTAATGAAACACTCGCAGAATATGCACAAAAGCACCCGGAGATTGCTTACGGAGGAAGCAATGAGAGTGAAAGTGCCGATTCTTACCTTCCGATTTCAGACGGGGACGCATCTAATAAACAATGATTAACGTTGTATGTCATTATACGTACTTTCAAAAAGAGAGCGGTCAAACTGACCGCTCTCTTTATTATGTGTAATGTTTAATTAAACAAGCTCAAGAACAACCATCATAGCTGCATCGCCCTTACGCTGACCGATTTTAACGATTCTTGTGTAACCACCGTTACGACTAGCGTACTTAGGACCATACTCTGTGAAAAGCTTCTCAACAAGGTCGATCTGCTTTGTGTTCTTCTTTCTTCCAGCAGCTTCCTTCGGAACCTCAGTTACAGGATAGAGAGTCTTGAGAATCTGTCTTCTAGCGTGCATACGTGAAGGCTTATCCTTTTTTATCTCCTTCTGAACAGTATCATAAACTGTTACCTTCTTACCATCCTTAACTTCTTTAACGCGCTTGCCATCCTTATCTTTACGAGCAACCTTAGCCTCAACAGTAACTGTCTCGTAGTTGTCCATTTCCTTAGCTGCAAGAGCGATGATAGGCTCAACGATCTTCTTTACTTCCTTAGCTCTAGCTTCAGTAGTAACAATCTTTCCGTTGTAAAGGAGCATTGTTGCCTGGTTTCTAAGAAGAGCTCTTCTAGGCTTTGTAGCCTTGCCTAATTTTCTGTACATTGCCATAATAATTTACTTCCTTTCTCAATCGCAGAATTCCTTCTGCTGTGGTGCATAGCAGAATACACTTCGGATTTACTTCTGCTATGTTGTGTGTTTACCTATGAGAATCCGCGTCAGTACACATTGGATTTACCATCTGCGAATATCTGTATTAGTTCTGATCTTCACCGGTTCTAAGAGCAAGTCCAAGCTCGTCAAGCTTTGCAAGAACTTCCTCAAGGGACTTACGTCCAAGGTTACGAACCTTCATCATATCATCAGGAGTCTTATTTGTGAGCTCCTCAACAGTATTGATGCCGGCTCTCTTGAGACAGTTGAAAGAACGAACGCTGAGCTCAAGCTCATCGATGCTCATCTCAAGAACCTTTTCCTTCTCGTCATTGTCCTTCTCTACCATAACTTCTGCAGTCTTGGCATTCTCAGACAAGTCGATGAAGAGGCTAAGATGCTCACTAAGGACCTTTGCTGCTAGGCTTACAGCCTCATCAGGAGCAAGTGTTCCGTTAGTGTGAACATCAAGTGTCAGCTTATCGTAGTCAGTAACCTGACCTACACGTGTATTTTCAACACTGACATTTACACGTTCAACAGGTGTGTATATAGAATCTACTGCAATAACACCAATGGGCAGATCTGCAAGCTTATTCTTGTCAGAACTTACATATCCTCTACCTTTTGTGATGGTAAGCTCCATGTAAAGCTTAGCATCTTTTCCGGACAAAGTTGCGATAACCTGATCGGGATTTGTAATCTCAATATCCTGATCAACCTGAATATCAGCAGCTGTAACAACACCCTCGCCTGTAAATTCGATGTATGCTGTCTTAGGCTCGTTTGTCTCAGAATTATTGCGAATAGCAAGATTCTTGATATTCATTATGATTTCAGTTACATCTTCCTTTACTCCGGGAATAGAACTGAACTCATGCAGTACACCTTCGATTTTGACCTGACTTACTGCTGCTCCAGGTAAAGAGGAAAGCATAATCCTTCTAAGTGAATTACCAAGGGTAATACCATAACCTCTCTCAAGAGGCTCAACAACGAATCTGCCATACTTCCTGTCATCTGAAATTTCAGCAACTTCAATATTTGGTCTTTCAAAATCAAACACTGACATACCCTCCTTATAGTTTTATCGTGTTTCCTAAATTTATTTAGAATACAACTCGACGATCAACATTTCGTCAACAGGAACGTCGATTACATCTCTTGAAGGGAATTCTTTAACTGTTCCGCTAAGGTTCTCCTTGTTAACATCAAGCCACTCAGGAACGATTCTGCCTGCTGTTATCTCAGCGATATCCTTGAATCTCTGGATGCTTCTAGCAGCTTCCTTAACTTCAATTACATCTCCAGCTTTAATGAGATATGAAGGGATATTTACAACCTTACCATTTACAGTAATGAACTTGTGAAGAACAACCTGTCTTGCTTCTCTTCTTGTTCTTGCAAAGCCCATACGGAAAATTACATTATCAAGTCTGCGCTCAAGAAGAACCATAAGGTTTTCACCGGTCTGACCCTTCTGACGATCAGCTTTATCATAGTAGTTACGGAAAGGCTTCTCAAGAACGCCATAGATGAACTTTGCCTTCTGCTTCTCACGAAGCTGAAGTCCATACTCGCTCATCTTCTTGTTTGCTCTGCTGTTTGTTCTCTTGGACTTCTTATCATATCCAAGGAAAGTGGGATCCAAATCAAGTGATCTGCATCTTTTAAGTACTGGAACTCTGTTTACTGCCATTATTGGCTCCTTTCTTGTTCAGGAAAAATCCTGACTGTTGTTTACAGCGCAGTAATTATCACGCCTTCTTCCAACGAGTTAAAAGTTAATAGTGTCTATATACTCCATCAGAGCCAAACGTATAAACGCAGGCTCTGACTGAATATCAAGATAGGAATTATACTCTGCGGCGCTTGGGCGGGCGGCATCCGTTATGAGGTACGGGAGTTACATCCGTAATACTGGTAACAGTAAGACCACTTGCAGCAAGAGCTCTGATAGCAGCTTCTCTTCCTGAACCCGGTCCCTTTACAAAGACATCAACAGTCTTAAGGCCGTGAATAAGTGCAGCCTTTGTTGCTGTCTCTGCAGCCATCTGTGCAGCATATGGAGTAGATTTCCTTGAACCCTTAAAACCGAGACCACCGGCACTTGCCCAGCTAAGAGCATTACCTGCAGCATCTGTCAATGTAACGATTGTGTTATTGAAAGATGACTGAATATGTGCCTGTCCGTGTTCAACGTTTTTCTTGACACGCTTCTTAGTTTTAGAAGCACTTGATTTCTGATTTGCCATTTTAAACTAACCTACTTTCTTCCTATGAATTATCTAAAGTTACTTGTTATTTAATAAGAAAATTACTTCTTCTTATTAGCGATTGTTCTCTTGGGACCTTTTCTTGTTCTAGCGTTGGTCTTTGTTCTCTGACCACGAACAGGGAGTCCTCTTCTGTGACGGATACCTCTGTAGCATCCGATTTCTGAAAGACGCTTGATGTTCATAGCGATCTCTCTTCTAAGATCACCTTCCACGTCATAGTCATTACCGATTATCTCAGCAATCTTCTTTACTTCATCATCTGTAAGATCACGAACACGTGTGTCGGGATTTACATTTGCAGCAGCAAGTATTTTGTTTGAGCTTGTTCTACCAATACCATAGATATATGTGAGACCAATCTCAACTCGCTTATCTCTGGGTAAGTCTACACCTGCAATACGAGCCATTTTAAATATTCCTCCATTTAATAAAAAATAAATTGTTTATTCAGGATGCAACCTGATGTTACTTGTTTGATTGGGGCTATCACTCAAGCCCAATCGGACAGTAGTTAATCCGATCTTTCCAATACACATTGGTATCAAAAAGTAATGTCAAAATGACTCGAATCAGCCCTGTCTCTGTTTGTGCTTAGGGTTATCGCAAATTACACGAATAACGCCTTTTCTCTTAATAACCTTGCACTTTTCGCACATAGGCTTAACAGAAGACCTTACTTTCATTTGTAACTCCTTTCTGGCATAAATGCGTACAAAAGGGCATACTTATACCCTCTTTAAAAACGACCGCATTCAATAATAACATATATAATATCGAATTACAAGTAATTATTTATTAATAATTGAAGCAATTGCAAATTGTCAACTACTAAACAAAATAAAATAGAAAAGCTTTAGTAAGTCCTGAAAATTATTTATCTCTCCAAATAATTCTACCTTTTGTAAGATCATAAGGTGAAAGTTCAAGTGTGACCTTATCACCGGGAAGAATTCTGATAAAATTCTGTCTGAGTTTACCGCTTATATGCGCAAGAACGATATGACCGTTCTCGAGCTCAACTCTGAACATTGTATTCGGAAGCTTCTCTACTACTTTTCCTTCAATTTCAATTACATCTGCTTTGGACATTTTAATTTAACCTCATTTCTATATAACTTTACATGGTTCATTTTAAGATTGTCAGTATCTCAGGTTCTCCTTCAGGCATTATGGCTATTGTATTTTCATAATGTGCCGCTATGGAACCATCCAGCGTTACGACCGTCCAGTCATCATCAAGAAATGCAATTTTCCTTTTTCCCATGGTGATCATCGGCTCTACGCATAACGTCATACCCGGTTCCAGAAGTATACCTTTTTTAAAAAGCTGCCTGAAATTAGGTACATATGGTTCCTCATGAAGTTCTGTACCAATACCATGCCCTGTCAACTCACGGACAATGCCGTATCCAAACGGAGTTACGTACTTATCGATAGCCTTTGAAATATCATATAGATGATTCCCGGCCTTGGCATATTTTATGCCTTCGAAAAAGCTCTGTCTGGTAACTTCAATAAGTTTTTCAGCTTCAGGTGATATCTTTCCTACTCCCCAGGTTCTGGCTGCGTCTGAATGATAACCTTTATATATGAGACCTGTATCAAAAGAAACTACATCTCCTTCTTTTAAAATAGTCTCTGCCTTAGGTATTCCGTGAACAACCTCGTCATTCACGGAAATACATACTGAAGCCGGATAGCCTTCGTAATCCTTGCAATTAGGGATTCCTCCAAGCTTTCGAATAGTTTCCTCACCTATCGCATCCAGCTCCAAAGTAGAGATACCCGGTCTAAGTGCATTATGCAGTTCTTCATGAACCTGTGCAAGCAGTTGTCCTGCCTTTCTCATGAGGTTCAATTCTTCGTCTGATTTTATGGTAACCGGCATTACTCTTTACCTCAAATTATTAACCGAGAATACCTGTTATCTCATTGAAGACTTCCTGCATGTCTTTTGTTCCATCAACTGTCTTAAGGATATTCTTCTTTGTATAATAGTCGATAAGAGGCTGTGTCTGCTCATGATAAACACTAAGACGGTTCTTCACTGTCTCCGGCTTATCATCATCTCTCTGAACAAGCTCACTACCGCATGTATCGCAAATGCCTTCCTTCTTCGGAGGAATGTGTTCAATGTGATAAGTTGCGCCGCACTTAAGACAAGCTCTTCTTCCGGACATTCTGCGAACGATATTCTCATCGGGAACATCCACATTTATAGCATAATCGACTTTGTCACCAAGCTTTGTAAGTTCTTTATCAAGAACATCAGCCTGAGGAATTGTACGCGGGAAGCCATCAAGTACATAACCGTTTGCACAGTCATCCTGAGCTACTCTGTCAAGAAGGATCTCAACAGTAAGCTCATCCGGAACAAGCTGACCTTTATCCATATATTCCTTGGCCTTCTTACCAAGATCTGTACCATTCTTAATATTTGCTCTGAAAATATCTCCTGTAGAAATATGAGGAACCTTATATTTTTCAGCTATCATCTTAGCCTGAGTTCCTTTACCCGCACCGGGTGCACCTAACATAATAATCTTCATACCGATGTATCTCCTTTATACTTTTTTCTATCCTCACCAAAGAGAAATATTTAAAAATATATCCATTCGAAAATGGTGATCTGCCTTATGACGTTTTTAAACGCGTGACACGCCCCTCGCTTTACGAGGACCTGTCCAATACGAATATTATATTTCCGAAAAAATTCAATATTCTATACATTTTTAAATACTTCTATTTGGATTCGAATAGTTACATATGCACATAAAGAGGTTAGGAAGCATATCTTTCGATATGCTTCGAAACCTCTTATCATTTAATCATCTAAAAAACCTTTATAATTACGTACCAACATCTGTGATTCAATCTGTTTCACCGTTTCAAGAATAACACTTACAACAATGATAAGGCTCGTACCACCGAAGGATACGTTTGCTCCGAATACACCATTGAAGAAGATCGGAAGAACACCGATAATTGTGAGTCCAACTGCTCCAATAAAAATGATGTAATTCAGAATGTTTGTTAAATAATCACTAGTGGGCTTACCCGGACGAATACCAGGAATAAAACCGCCCTGCTTTTTCATGTTATCCGCAATCTCAAGCGGATTAAATGTGATCGATGTATAGAAATACGCGAAGAATATAAGCAGTAAAACATATACAACAAGACCAATTGAATAAATCAGATTGGAAGGATCACACCAATAACTTTGATTCAAGTACTTAAGGATCTCACTCCACGCTCCTGTTCCTTTATAGCCAACAAGCTGACTAATGATAATCGGGAACTGGAAGAGGGACATCGCAAAGATAATAGGCATTACGCCTGCGGTATTAACCTTAAGCGGAATTTCTGAATGATTTCCGCCATAGGTTTTTCTCCCCTGAATCTTTTTTGCATACTGTACCGGAATTCTACGCTCAGCGCCGTTAAGAAGAACAACGAGAACTACCATTGCAACAATCACTGCTACAATAATTATTACCGATACCACCCCTCTGGCAATATTCTTGCCTGTAACAAACTGAGTAAACAGGCTACTTAAATCGGAAGGCATCCTTGAGATAATGTTAATTGTAAGAACGATAGAAATACCATTTCCTACTCCATTATCTGTGATGCGCTCACCGATCCACATAAGGAATGCACTGCCGGCGGTAAGCGCTGCAACAATTTCAACTACATAAAGAGGTGACTTCTCAATAAGGAAGTTACTTCTGTAGAAACCGATTGCCATAGCAACTGACTCAATAAGAGCCAAAGCTACAGTAATATATCTGGTGAGTGCTGCAAGCTTCTTTCTTCCATCCTCGCCATCACGCTGCCATTCCTCAAACTTAGGAATGGCAATTGTGAGAAGCTGAATGATAATGGAAGACGTGATATAAGGTGTAATATTGAGCGCCAAAATTGACATATTCTCAAATGAACCACCTGTAAATCGATCCATAAAACCAAAGGCATTGTTTTCGGATAACTCAGCAAACCACTGCTGGAATACACTTACATTCATTCCAGGTACAGGGATTGCTGAACCAAGTCTGATCACTAAAAGCATTGCAAATGTGAACAATAACTTTAATCGTATATCTTTGATTTTGAATGCATTCTTAATGGTTGTGAACATCAAATCACCTCTGCCGTTCCCCCAAGAGCTTCGATTTTCTCCTTAGCAGATGCACTATATGCATTTACCTTAACCGTAAGCTTTTTGGTAAATTCACCGTTTCCAAGTATCTTTACACCATCATATTCGTGCTTGATGATGCCTTTATCCTTAAGTGCCTGTACATCAACAACGCTATCGTTGTCAAAGCACTCAAGTGAACTTACATTTATTGCTACGATATTCTTTGAGTTAATATTCTTAAATCCTCTTTTAGGAAGACGACGGAACAGGGGCATCTGTCCACCCTCAAATCCGGGTCTTGGAGCACCTGAACGAGCTTTCTGTCCTTTGTGTCCTTTGCCTGCAGTCTTGCCATTTCCTGAGCCATGACCGCGGCCTCTTCTGAAATTGTCACTCTGAACAGAACCCTCAGCAGGTCTCAAATTAGATAATTCCATGACTTTCCTCCTTTATTAGTTCAGTTCTTCGACCTTAACAAGATGTCTGATCTGCTGGATCTGACCTCTGGTTGCAGAGTTATCCGGCAGTTCTACACTGCTGTTAAGTTTCTTAAATCCCATTGATTTTACCGTAGCAACCTGCTTCGGAACAGCACCAATAGTGGACTTAACCAATGTGATTTTAAGCTTCTTTCCACTTTCATTATTAGCTGCCATTGATTTTCTCCTTTACTAGATGTTGCTTATATTAAGCGATAACTTCGTCTACAGACTTACCACGCTTCTTAGCAACTTCTTCCGGTGTCTTAAGGTTTGCAAGACCATTGATGGTTGCATAAACTACGTTCTGCTTGTTGTTAGAACCAAGTGACTTTGTACGAATGTTCTTGATTCCAGCAAGCTCACAAACTGAACGAGCAGGACCACCAGCGATGATACCTGTACCTTCCGGGGATCTCTTAAGAAGAACCTCAGCGGAACCGAACTTACCAACGAAATCATGTGTAATACTGTTGTTCTCATCAAGCGGAACTGTGATGAGGTTCTTGGTTGCATCCTCCTTACCCTTACGGATAGCATCCGGAATTTCAGTAGACTTTCCAAGACCTACACCTACATGACCGTTTCCGTCACCTACAACAACGAGTGCAGTGAACTTCATGTTACGTCCACCCTTAACAACCTTTGTAACTCGCTTGATTGTAACGACTTTATCTGTTAATTCAAGCTGACTTGCATCAACGATTGTACGCTTCATTATCTTTCTCCCTTCCTTAGAATTCTAAGCCTGCTTTTCTGGCAGCCTCTGCCAGTGCTGCTACCTTACCATGGTAGATGTAACCGCCTCTGTCGAAAACAACAGCCTTGATACCTTTCTCCATTGCTCTCTTAGCAACAACATCACCAACGTATGCAGCGGCTTCAACATTATCTGTAACCTTAAGAGCAGACTTAATGTCCTTCTCAAGTGTGGAAGCAGAAACGAGTGTCTTACCGGCAACATCATCGATAACCTGAGCATACATATGATTATTACTTCTGAAAACTGCAAGACGCGGTCTTTCAGCAGTGCCGCTGAAACGATTGCGAATTCTCAGATGCTTCTTTTCGCGACTTTTCTGTCTGGATTCTTTACTAACCATTTTTTACTCTCCTTATCTCTTACTTCTTACCGGTCTTACCAACCTTGCGGCGGATAACTTCATCAGCGTACTTGATTCCCTTGCCCTTATACGGCTCAGGAGCTCTCTTCTCTCTGATAATAGCTGCATGCTGGCCAACCTTTTCTTTATCTATACCCTTGACGATAATTGCATTACCATCTACGACTGTCTCGATTCCTTCCGGATCATCAAGCTCAACCGGATGTGAATAACCAAGGGTTAAGGTGAGTTTCTTACCGCTCTTAGCTGCTCTGTAACCTACACCATTAACTTCAAGCTTCTTCTCATAGCCATCTGTAACACCAACAACCATGTTATTCAGAAGACTTCTTGAAAGTCCGTGAAGCGCTCTGGTCTTCTTCTGATCATCAGGTCTCTTAACTTCGATCTGACCATCTTTCTGTTCAAACTGCATCTCTGCAGGGAATACTCTCTCTAGAGTGCCCTTAGGACCCTTAACAGTCACCTTATTATTTTCTGCAACCTCTACTGTTACACCAGCAGGAATTGCGATTGGCATTTTTCCAATTCGTGACATGCCCGTACCTCCAATTTACCATACAAATGCAAGAACTTCACCACCAACCTGAAGCTCTCTTGCTTTTTTATCAGTTACAACACCCTGGTTAGTGGAAATGATAGCGATTCCGAGACCGCCAAGTACTCTCGGAAGCTCATCTCTACCTGCGTATACACGAAGACCAGGCTTGGAAATTCTCTTTAAACCGGTGATAACCTTATCATTTCTGTCAGCACCGTACTTAAGTGTGATATGAAGGTTCTTGAAACCATTCTCTTCAACAACATCAAGTTTCTTAATATATCCCTCATCAAGAAGAATGTTTGCGATAGCAAGCTTCATCTTTGAAGAAGGAACGTCAACTGTGTCGTGCTTTGCAGTATTTGCATTACGAATTCTTGTAAGCATATCTGCAATAGGATCATTCATTGCCATTTTGAAAAAGCCTCCTTAATTTTCTATTATTGCTTCGCCTTACTGTGCCTGCATGCACAGAGACACGAAGCCGCAATGGTTTATTTTATTTCTTTTACCAACTAGCCTTACGTACACCCGGGATCTCACCCTTGTAAGCTAACTCACGGAAACAAATTCTGCAGATTCCGTACTTTCTAAGATAAGCATGCGGACGACCGCAGATTCTGCAACGGTTGTATGCACGTGTTGAGAACTTAGGTTTCATCTGCTGCTTTACCTTCATGGATAATTTAGCCATGTGTATTTAATCCTCCTTATTACTTAGAAAAAGGCATGTTGAAGAGTGTTAAAAGCTCACGAGCCTCTTCATCAGTCTTGGCAGTTGTTGTGAAGATGATATCCATACCTCTTGTCTTGTCTACCTTATCATACTCAATTTCAGGGAAAATGAGCTGCTCTTTGATACCAAGAGCATAGTTTCCTCTACCGTCGAAAGCGTTCGGGTTAACACCACGGAAGTCGCGGACACGAGGAAGTGCGAGGTTTACGAGACGATCCATGAACTCGTACATCTTCTCACCACGAAGAGTTACTTTACATCCGATCGGCATACCCTCTCTTATCTTGAAGTTAGCGATGGACTTCTTTGCCTTTGTATAAACAGGCTTCTGACCGGAGATAATCTGCATATCGTTTGCAGCATTCTCAAGAACCTTAGCGTTCTCCTTTGCTTCTCCTACAGCCATATTGATTACGATTTTATCGAGCTTCGGAACTTCCATAACGTTCTTGTAACCGAACTTCTTTGTCATAGCGCTCACGATCTCATCTTTGTATAAATCCTTATATCTACTCAAAGCTCCTTACCTCCTTTCCTTATCAGTCAATGACATCACCGGTTGACTTAGCGATGCGGACTTTCTTACCATCCTCAACCTTAAAACCAACACGTGTTGCCTTTCCCTTGTGAACATACATTACATTGGAGATGTCCATGGGAGCTTCCTGCTGAACGATACCACCGTTGGGGTTAGATGCAGAGGGCTTTGTGTGCTTAGTAACCATGTTAGCACCTTCAACAACTACCTTACCATTCTTTGTGTCAACGGAGAGTACCTTGCCTTCTTTATCTTTGCTCTTACCAGCGATAACCTTAACGGTATCGCCCTTTTTAATCTTACTTGTAGACATTCGGTGCCTCCTTATAATACTTCCGGAGCGAGAGAAAGAATCTTCATGTATTTCTTATCACGAAGCTCTCTTGCAACGGGTCCAAAAATACGAGTTCCCTTCGGGTTACCTTCATCGTTGATGATAACTGCAGCGTTCTCATCAAAGCGGATGTAAGAACCATCCTTACGGCGAGTCTCTTTAACAGTACGTACTACAACTGCCTTAACAACATCACCCTTCTTTACAACGCCGCCTGGTGTTGCTTCTTTGACCGAAGCAACAACTACATCGCCGATTCTCGCATATCTTCTTGTAGAACCGCCCATAACACGAATAGTCAAAAGTTCTTTTGCACCAGTGTTATCAGCAACTCTAAGTCTGCTTTCCTGCTGAATCATGTTATTTCTCCTTTATAATCAACTATCAGCTAATTACTTAGCACGCTCAATAATCTGAACCAGTCTCCATCTCTTGTCTTTAGAGATCGGTCTTGTTTCCATAACCTTGACTGTATCACCTATACGGCACTCATTGTTCTCATCATGAGCCTTCAGCTTATAGGTTCTTTTTACGATCTTCTTGTAAAGAGGATGCTTTACATGATCTTCGATGGAAACAACGATGGTCTTATCCATCTTATCGCTTGTTACTTTACCAACACGCGTTTTTCTTAAATTTCTTTCCACGATATACTCCTTTCAGGATTCCATTACTGTGCTGCTTTCTGAGTGATCACAGTCTGAATTCTTGCAATATTCTTTCTAACCTCTTTAATTCTTGCTGTGTTATCCAGCTGGTTAGTTGCATTCTGGAATCTCAGATTAAAAAGTTCCTTTTTAGCTGATACAAGCTCCTGGCTGAGTTCCTCAGCAGACTTAGCTTTCAGCTCTTCTACATACTTATTAGTTTTCATTGGATGCACCGCCTTCCAAATCAGCCTTTGAAACAATCTTGCACTTGCAAGGAAGTTTGTGTGTAGCAAGACGAAGTGCTTCTCTTGCAACTTCTTCATCGACTCCGCCGATTTCAAACATTACACGTCCAGGCTTAACAACTGCTACCCAGTAATCTACAGAACCCTTACCGGAACCCATACGAGTTTCAGCAGGCTTTGCTGTAACAGGCTTGTCAGGGAATATCTTGATCCAAACCTGACCACCACGCTTGATGAAACGAGTCATAGCGACACGGGCTGCCTCGATCTGATTTGAACGAATCCAGCAGGGCTCAAGCGCTACTATTCCATACTCACCGTATGCGATTGTGTTGCCGCGTGTAGCCTTACCAGCCATAGAACCGCGGAACTGCTTACGATGCTTTACTCTCTTCGGCATTAACATTATTTATCGCTCCCTTCCTTATCTGAATTCTCGGATGCTTTGGTGGGAAGTACTTCACCCTTATAGATCCATACCTTAACACCAACCTTACCATAGGTTGTATCTGCCTCAGCAAATCCATAGTCAATATCTGCTCTAAGTGTCTGAAGCGGGATTGTACCCTCGCTGTAGAACTCGCTACGAGCGATATCAGCACCACCAAGACGACCACTGCAGCAAGCCTTGATACCCTGTGCATCTGTCTTCATTGTTCTGCTCATGCAAGACTTCATAGCACGACGGAAAGATACACGATTCTCAAGCTGCTGTGCAATGTTCTCTGCAACGAGCTGAGCGTCCTTATCGGGCTTCTTGATTTCTTTGATATCTACAAGAACTTTCTTATCTGTAAGCTTTGAAAGCTCTTTCTTTGTAACTTCGATTTCTGCGCCGCCCTTACCAATTACAAATCCGGGCTTTGCTGTATAAACGATTACCTTAACGCGATCAGATGCTCTCTCGATCTCAATCTTTGAGATTCCGGCAGCGTAAAGCTTCTTCTTCAGAAACTTTCTGATTTTGTAATCTTCAACAAGATTGTCTGCAAACTCGTCATTCTCTGCATACCATTTGGAATCCCAATCTGCAATGATGCCGACTCTGAGGCCATGAGGATTAACTTTCTGTCCCATTGAACTTACTTTCTCCTTTCTTATCTCTCATCCAGAATTACAGTCAAATGGCTTAATCTCTTCTGAATTCTGTAAGCTCTACCCTGAGCTCTAGGCTGAATTCTCTTCATAATCGGGCCATTGCTTGCATTGCACTCTGCAATGTACAGATTAGCTCTGTTCATGCCGTTGTTGTTTTCAGCATTTGCGATTGCAGAATTAAGTAACTTATAAATAACGCTGGAAGCGTATCTCGGATTGTACTCCAGGATAGCAAGTGCTGTCTCAACGTCCTTACCCCTGATAGCATCCATTACGAAGCATGCCTTCTGAACAGGGATTCTTGCGTAAGATAATTTTGCTGAAGGTCTTGTATCCTTCTGAGCATTTCTCTCTCTTTTAACTTGAGATCTATGTGCTGTTGCCATAGATTTAACCTCCTTTCAATGTTGAACCAAGTCACAGGACTTAGCGAACTCCGCCCTTCTTCTCGGTTGCTCCTGCGTGACCTCTATAGGTTCTTGTAGGAACGAACTCACCAAGCTTGTGACCAACCATATCTTCCGTTACATATACCGGAATATGCTTTCTTCCGTCATGAACAGCGATTGTGTGTCCAACGAAGGAAGGGAAAATCGTGGAACGACGGGACCATGTCTTAACGATTTGCTTCTGATTCTCTGCGTTCATTGCATCAATCTTCTTAAGAAGACTAGCATCTGCGAAAGGTCCCTTTTTAAGTGATCTTGACATTGTCATTCTCCTCTCAAACTACTCAAATGGCTTATTTAATAGCCTTACCGTCTCTTCTTCTGATGATCATCTTGTTAGAAGCCTTTTTCTTCTTACGTGTCTTGTAACCAAGAGCAGGCTTACCCCAAGGAGTGCACGGGCCGGGACGACCGATAGGTGCTCTACCTTCACCACCACCATGCGGGTGATCATTCGGGTTCATAACTGATCCGCGAACTGTAGGACGAATGCCCATGTGACGCTTACGACCAGCTTTACCGATGTTGATAAGGTTATGATCAATGTTACCTACTGTACCGATTGTTGCACGACACTCGATCGGAACAAGTCTCATCTCGCCTGAAGGAAGACGAAGTGTTGCATACTTACCTTCTTTAGCCATGAGCTGAGCGGAGTTACCAGCTGAACGAACAAGCTGACCGCCTCTTCCGGGATAAAGCTCGATGTTGTGTACGCTTTCACCGACAGGAATGTTTGCAAGAGGGAGGCAGTTACCGATACGAACTTCAGCTTCAGGTCCGTTCATGATTGTCATACCATCCTTAAGTCCCTGAGGAGCAAGGATGTAAGCCTTTGTGCCATCCTCATACTCAAGCAGTGCGATGTTTGCAGTTCTGTTAGGATCGTACTCGATACCGATAACCTTTGCTGTGCACTCATCTTTATAACGCTTGAAGTCGATGATTCTATATTTTCTTCTTCCACCGCCACCGCGATGTCTTACAGTAATTTTACCCTGGTTGTTACGTCCAGCCTTTGAATTCTTAGAAACAAGAAGGCTCTTCTCAGGAGTTGACTTTGTGATCTCTGAGAAATCAGAACCTGTCATATTTCTTCTGGACGGTGTATATGGGCCGTATTTCTTAATTCCCATGATAATCTCCTTTTTTGTTATCACGCACGGTTGTTAACCCGGATCCGGACTTTGTATTGATCCTGTGCGTATAGTTAATTAGTTATTATCAAAGTCCCTGGAAAATTTCGATGTCCTTGCTATCAGCTGTAAGCTGTACGATTGCTTTCTTGACCTTAGCTGTTCTGCCGTAAGTCATTCCACGTCTCTTAAGCTTGCCGTTTGCGTTAAGTGTGTTTACTTTAGAAACCTTAGCGCCTTCAAACATCTTCTCAACTGCTTCTTTTATCTGAGTCTTGTTAGCTTCAGGATGAACGAAGAAAGTGTACTTTTTCTCACCCATAGCGTTCATGCTCTTCTCTGTGAGCACAGGCTCAAGGATTACGTCATAATACTGTATTGCTGCCATTATGCATACACCTCCTCAATTTTTGCAACTGCGTCCTTTGTAAGAACGAGTGTATGAGCGTTTACGATATCATATACATTGATTGTATTTGTAAGCGCTGTCTTAACCTCAGCGAGGTTCTTTGCAGACTTAACAACCTTAGCGTCGTTCTCAGCAACAACAACAAGTGCCTTGCGAGTAGCCTTTAAGTTGTTCATAACCTCTGCAAACTTCTTTGTCTTGAACTCATCCATCTTAAGCTCGTCAAGAACGATAAGCTTGTTGTTCTGAACCTTATCAGAAAGTGCAGACTTAAGAGCTGCTCTCTTCTCCTTCTGGTTCATTTTGAAAGAGTAATCTCTCGGAACGGGTGCGAATACTACGCCGCCGCCTGTCCACTGAGGAGATCTTGTTGAACCCTGTCTTGCATGACCGGTTCCCTTCTGTCTCCAAGGCTTACGACCACCTCCGCTAACTTCGGAACGTGTCTTTGCCTTCTGTGTACCCTGACGATTATTTGCAAGCTGCTGAATAACTGCCAGATGTACGAGATGTTCATTAACTTCAACTCCGAAAATGGCATCATTAAGATCTAAAGTGCCAACTTCTTTGCCTTCCATATTATAAACAGATACGTTAGCCATCTGTATGTTCCTCCTTTCGTGAAAAGTTATGCCTCAACCTTTGTGGTTTCCTTGATTGTTACAAGTCCCTTCTTAGGTCCGGGTATTGCGCCCTTAACAAGGATCAGATTCTTATCAGCATCTACACGAACAACTTCAAGATTCTGAACTGTTACTTTAACGCATCCCATGTGACCAGGCATTCCTTTTCCCTTGAATACACGGCTAGGATCTGAACTTGATCCGTTAGAACCCTGATGACGGTGGAACTTTGAACCATGGGCCATAGGTCCTCTGTGCTGACCATTCTTCTTGATTGCGCCCTGGAATCCCTTACCTTTGGATGTTGCAGTAGCATCGATCTTGTCGCCAGCGGCGAAGATGTCTGCCTTAATCTCACTTCCAAGCTCGTACTCAGATGCGTTCTCAAATCTGAATTCGCGAACGAATCTCTTGCAGGATACGCCTGCCTTCTTGAAGTGACCCTGCTGAGCCTTGTTTACACCATGTGCATGTACGATTGTCTTCTTGCCGTTCTTGTCTTTGTTGATGATCTTTTCTTTCTTATCAACATAGCCAACCTGAACTGCGCTGTAACCATCGTTCTCAACAGTCTTGATCTGTGTTACTACACAGGGACCTGCCTGAAGAACAGTTACAGGTACAAGTGAACCGTCTTCGTTGAAGATCTGTGTCATACCGATCTTCGTAGCTAAGATAGCCTTCTTCATTGTATTTACCTCCTTATTACATCTACAGCGGATGCTTAAATCGTTCGCAATGTCGCTTCAATTGCACATCTGCAATTCTCCAGTATTACGGCATCATGCGTCTCGCATCATACTAGTAGAGGTTTACATTAGTTACCGATGAATTACTTCATCTTGATGTTGATGTTTACACCTGCGGGCATCTCTAATCTCTGAAGAGCCTCAACTGTCTTAGGTGTAGGTGTGATGATATCAATCAGTCTCTTGTGAGTTCTCTGTTCAAACTGCTCTCTGGAATCCTTGTACTTATGTACAGCACGGAGGATTGTTACTACTTCCTTCTTTGTAGGAAGCGGTACAGGTCCGCTAACCTGAGATCCGTTCTTCTTAACTGTCTCGATGATCTTCTTTGCAGAAGCATCTACGAGCTGATGATCATACGCCTTAAGTGTAATTCTCATTACCTGATTTGCCATAAAAAAAGTCGCCTCCTTTTCGCACTTTAATTAGATAAGTACGACAAGCGGTGACTGTACACTCTCCCGTGTGTGTCATGAACTCAATTTCAATTCAAACTTTTCACACGTCGTTTCTGCTTGCATAGCTTCGCAGACATTTTGTTTGTACAGTGACTTGTCGTCAGATTGTCTGACCATAAGGTCTCTTGACATTCGCTCCACGGAAAACCTGCCTCACTGGATAAGGCAGCAACCTCACGCTTCACAGCTATCATGTCACAGCATGGATAACTATATATCATTTTTTTATTCTATGCAAGCATTATTTTCAAAATTAATCTCTTTTTTATAAAAATAGGCAATTTTAGCGGTTTAAGCTTGATGTTTTTTAATCTTTTTAATGCATACTCTATCATTTTATGCATTTTCCGATAGAATAGGTAAATGTTTCTTCTATATATTAATGACAGAAACATGATACACTTTATATATGCAATTGTATTTGCCAATTATATCACCTATATTTAAAAAATAATATTTATTTACTTATATAAAATAGACTATTTTGAAACTATTTATCATGGTAGCAAATATATTCTAATAAAATTTATCCTTGTTTCAGATAATGTTTTCAACATATTTATCATTGATACAAATATTATTTTATTAACTTATTTACCACTGCCGCAGATAATATTTCTACTATATCTATAATTGATGCAGATATTATTCAATATTTGTCATTGATGCAGGTATCATTCAACATATTTGTCATTGATGCAGATAATATTTTTAACATTTAGTAAGGAGTTACCACTATGTGGATTGCAGAAAATTGGAAAGATTATGAAGTTATTGACACCTCCGGCGGTGAGAAGCTTGAGCGCTGGGGCGACTATATGCTTGTGCGTCCGGATCCCCAGGTTATCTGGAATACAAAGAAAAAGCATATGGGCTGGAAAAAATGGAATGCACGCTATCAGAGAAGTAACAAAGGCGGTGGTGAATGGGATTTCCGTTCTCTTCCAGAAGAATGGACCATTAATTATAAGGAACTCACCTTCCATTTAAAGCCTTTCAGCTTTAAACATACAGGTCTTTTCCCGGAGCAGGCAGCTAATTGGGACTGGTTTACTGAACTTATAAAAAATGCAGGCCGCCCCATAAAGGTGCTTAACCTCTTCGCGTATACCGGCGGTGCCACAGTATCTGCAGCAAAAGCAGGCGCTTCAGTTACCCATGTAGACGCTGCCAAGGGCATGGTACAGTGGGCAAAAGAGAACGCAGCATCCTCAGGTCTTGCAGATGCACCAATCAGATGGCTTGTGGATGACTGCGGCAAATTTGTTGATCGTGAAATAAGGCGTGGCAACCACTATGATGGAATCATTATGGATCCGCCTTCCTATGGCAGAGGTCCCAAGGGCGAGATATGGAAAATCGAGGACTGTGTATATGATCTTATATTAAGAAGTGCTCAGCTCCTTTCAGATAAGCCTTTATTCTTCCTTATTAACTCATATACCACCGGTTTGCAGCCCGCAGTACTTTCTTATATGCTTCACACTGCAATTGATCCATTACACGAAGGCAGCGTGGAAGCCAGCGAAGTAGGACTTCCCGTATCATCAAACGGACTCGTACTTCCCTGTGGTGCAAGCGGCAGATGGACAGCACGCAGTAACTGAGTCATTTGGTCAAGCTAATTATCATAAGCAACAGTATTTCTACATACAAAAAAGATGGAATCTCATTTTCGAAATTCCATCTTTTTTAATAAGTTAGATATACCTTTACATTTTCCTAATATTCACTTTATTCTTCAGAAACAGCACGTTTCCTCTTTTTAGCAACCATGGCCTTCTGTTCTGCCGCAATCTCGCGACGGATGATTTCCATGGTCTCAGAATCAGCCCGTTCTTCTTCTTCAGTTGGCGTCATCCCATATGGTCTGCCATCACCTGCGTCGATTCTCTCACGAATCTGCTGCATTCGTCTATCAAGCTGGTTGATAAGGTCAGCGCTGAACTTAAGATCCTCAGTGATAAGCTCGGCGTTTTCAATATCCTTCTTATATTTCATCTTGTGCTCAAGACTCGCCCAGAAATCCATAGCAATAGTTCTAAACTGTACTTCAACCTTCATCATCTCCTTGACATCCGTCAAAAAAATCGGAGTCTCGATAATAAGATGCAAGCTTCTGTATCCGCTATCCTTAGGCGTCGCAATATAATCCTTTTCCACAAGGACATTGACATCATCCTGCTTTTTCAGACAATCCGCAACCATATAGATATCATCCACAAAAGAGCAGATAGCCCGACAACCGGCAATATCCGAGATATTGCTCTCAATATTTTCAATAGAAAAAGGTATCCCTTTGCGGTTTAACTTATCATATATGCTTACAGGTGTTTTTATTCTGCTTTTAATACTTTCAAACGGGTTACGATTATTTTTCAGTGAGAGTTCCTTATTCAAAACCTCCAATTTGGTTCTCACTTCAGCTAAAGCACAATCGTACTTCATCATCATCATCTGGAACTCCTGCACCTGCCCTCTCATAATGAGCAGCTGCTCGACTTCCTTCTGAGATACGTTGCTGACGTTCAACAGCGACTTCTGCTCATTTGTCATCAGTGTCCTGTCGAGTGACGTCAAGTCAAGATTTCCAATAGACATGGGCATTCCTCCAAGTATCCATTATGCCCCCTCCATTCCAATTATATCACTATCTTTATACAAATTATAAACTAACTGTTAAGCTTTTCTAATGTTAATCCAAAAAGCCCAAATAATCCTGAAAATTTCGAAAAAAACTTTCTATATAGTGAAGAGATCGGCACAAGCGAAATAAAGCTTTGTTTTATACCTGCTCGCCTTCTGCAGCCATATCAGCATAGGATATGATCCTATAATTAAGAGTAGCTCTGGGGCCGGCCAGATCCTTAAGCTTATCCTGCAACCTTCTGTGTACAAGCATACATTCCTCCACACCTGTACCTGTCAGAAGTACCAGATACTGAGTCCTTGAGAATCGGCAGAACGCATCGCCATGACGAAGTGTATCATTTATGGCATCCCTCAGAGACTCCATTCTTCTCTCTGCTTTCTCCTCCTGCCTGATTTCTTTTCCTTCGTAATCAGCAATCGTAAGAAGCAACAGGAAAACAGTAAGTCCATGCCTCTCCATATTTCTGCTCAATATATGATATGAGGCACTCATCTCCGGGAAAAGGCACTCATACGGGCCACCCTCTTCCTCCTCATCTGCGATCAGATCACTTTTAAGAGCGTTCTCGTTTTTTGTATCATCCTCTTCTCCATGCTGGCCGGAAAATGCAGCATCCTGAAGCTCCTGATAGCAGCGCTGCATATTTTCAGTAGGAGTGATTCCAAGTTCCTCCGCATAATACCTTATCATCTCTTCATAGAGAGAATATGCCTTGCGATAATCCTTCATGAGTCTGTAGGCATTGATCTCGCCCACCTGCCACTCACAGTCAGGATCTATCTCAGCTGCATTATGAAAAACGTGTGCCATATTTTCATAATCACCATTTTTCATGTAATAGTCTGCCAGAAAATCAACACACTCTTCATACACGGTTCTTAAATCTTCACTCTTCTTGGATATCCAATAAAGCTCGTTAAGTTCCGGTAAAAAATCCCCTTTGTATATATCGAAGGCTTTGCGGAAATTGGCTGCCTTTTCGTCGTCATTCGCAGCCTTTCTCGCGTTGCCGATCATGCTCAAAAACTCGACAGTGTCAGTTGTGGCATCAACATCCGGATCAGCCTTGTACATACCATCTGAAAAAGCGATCACATTGCCTCCGGGAATTCCTGCTTTCTCCGCAACCTTCCTGAACTGATAAATCAGATTGTTCATGCTGTTATTCAGATTACTCTTTACATTCAGATCCTCCGAATAAATATCATCCTGCAGGTCTTCCTTCTTCACACCGCTAAATCCGGCAGTAAATACCCTTGCAACCAGCTGAATATATTTGGAAGCACGGTTTCTACCCAGTGTGATTTCTTTTCCGTTACATTCGATTCCAAATCCACCCAGCGTTTTGATGTAAAGTTTAGTCTTCTTCATGTCACTCATATAACATTGATGGAGCTTCCCCAAAAGCCTTATCACCTAAAAGCATAAGTGATATACAATGTCTTCTCCCTTTCTATGAAATGATATTCAAAATCATATTATTCCAATTGACAATAATTATACCATGCCATTTAATCGTATGATAATTATTTCTACTGTTAATATTTTTTTATTTTTACAGAAAGCCTTCCCTTGCGGGTAGATTTCTGAACACCATCATATATGAATTTTCCGAACCCGCGAACAGAAACCCGGGCCCCTACCTTTAAGTCATAACCTGCCGAATATGCAGTTTTCCCATCTATGAAAACCGACTCCGATTCCACAAGCTCCTGAGCTTTGCTGCGGCTGAGTTTATAGACAAGCGCCAAAACAGCATCAAGTCTCTCGGATGACACAGTCCCCTCAACCTCAGTATATGTCGGAATAATGTCACATTCTCTGGCCTTAACTTCCCTGCACTTAACGGTAGTATGCTTGATTCTGCACAGCTCATCGCAAATAAGCTGCGAAACCTCCTTCATTACAAAAACATATCCTCTCGTTTGATCTGTCCTGATATCGCCCACTCTGTTTCGCTCTATTCCAAGGTTCATGAGAGCCCCAAGAAAGTCCCTGTGCGTTAGTTCATCCGCAAACTTTTTGTTAACAGGCTCTATCAGAATACAGCTTATTACTTCATTATCGTCCGCCTCCTGCAACAGAAAGCCCTCCGCATCCAGATATGACGGAAGAAAGCACATCACAGACCTTTCTGCCTCTGATGTGCCTCCATATACGCAATAATCAACACCATCTATCTGATTTTCTCCGGTTATCATCCCGTTTGAGACGCACATGGATTTCACATCATACAATTCTGCTTCTGATAAAAAATCCGTGTGCGTAACATAATTATTTTCATATGCTCTTCTTGCCAGATCTCTTATTCTGCCAAGTAAAATCTTATCATTATTCATTTTCTTTTTTATTCTTCTTTTTGGAGTTTCATATAGGCTTCACCCATAAGGACATGCTCATAAGTTCCTTCATCTTTCCCCTCGGGGCAGACCATATCTGCCTTAACCCCATCCTGGAAAACCATAACAATATCACTTCCGCCAAAGAGGAAATATCCCATAGGATCACCTTTTTGTACACTAACACCTACCTTAACCGTATCCTCAAAATTGCATGAACATATCTGAGACATACCGATAGGAAGAACTGCTACAAGTCCGTAATCCTCAGTATCTATTATCACACAATCTCTTGTCTCTATCATCTGCCACCCGGGGATTGCATCCTCGAGGACGTACCGCTTAATTTCAGGATGCCATACAGTAATACCGCCTGCTCCGTTAGTAGCCTTTATCTTACGAACTTCCTTGATCGTACCGCTTACAGGAAAATGATAACGGTGATAATCATTGACATTAAGAAATGTATGAGTCAAGGTTCCTCCTGCAAAGGCATCACTATATTCAGAATCAGGGCCTATCAGATCAGCAACAGATGTAAAATTGGCTGACTTTATAATTACGCCTTCCTTTTGGACAAGATTCCCATCCTTATCGATATCCCACACACCCTGAGGCTTGGAATCAGCAGGTGCTACTACTTCCGTATCAGCAATAGGACGAACTTTTGGATCTACAAGTTTCCTTGAAAACCATTCATTGAAGGTACTCCACTCATTACTATCTCCATACCATCCATATTGCATATTCATGTTGGGATCATTCTTTATCATTTCATAATAATCGTCATTCCAGCTTTCTTCTGTAGATAAAAATGTACCCCATTCGTTTGAATAATCGCGAAGCCATCCTGCTATAGGTTCATGGTATTGCAAAGTAGGATAATAATACCCTTTTCCTTCAAGCTCTTCAAGCGGCTGATCAAATAAAAACCAAAGATAATCCACACTCTGATCAATATGATCATACAAAGTAGGATAATCATCACAATCAAGTAAATTCCAAGGCAAAGCCTTGACGTTCCAGTCAATAAAGCTATACATTTTTTCGATGCTGCTAACAGGATTAGTGTCGGGATCCGGGTTTATTTCATAAGCCTTTTTGATGGATTTTTCCATCATGGCCATAAGGGACGGATCCCTTTCAAGGTAGTCCTTTAAAGCAAGCGCAGCAGTACTGTGTTCTTCTGGCGCGATGTCTTTACTCTGTATATTTTCTGCATTTGCATTTTGAAACGATCTTCTTTTTCCGGACATGGAAGCCGCCTGCTGCGCTTCCAGAATTGCCTCACCGTTGTCCTTAATCTTATGGCTTATGCCAAAGGCAGCAGAGCATGCCAAACACACAATAACGATAGTTATTAGCAGATTCTTAAAAGTATTATTACGCATAAAACTATCCTCCATCATAAGAAAATCCGTTGCATAATAATATTTTATCATCCACCTATTAGATAAACTACGACTTTATAAATTCTTTATTCTTTCTATAGCCCTTATTGTATTGTCTCTGTTACCAAAGGCAGTCAGCCTAAAGTAGTGTTCACCTGAAGGTCCAAATCCCGAGCCCGGTGTGCCGACTACGTTCCCCTTTTCAAGAAGGAAGTCAAAAAACTCCCAACTTGTCATATTATCAGGTGTTCTCATCCATATATAAGGCGCATTTACTCCGCCATAAGCTTCGTACCCTGCCTTATCAAGGCCTTCCTTTATGATCCTGGCATTTTCCATATAATAAGCTATCTGCTCTTTTACCTGGGCGCGTCCTTCATCTGTATAAACTGCAGCGCCTGCCCTCTGCACAATGTAAGGAGCTCCGTTATACTTGGTTCCATGGCGCCTTGCCCACAGAGGCCACAGCGGGGTTCCATTCGCTTTAAGATCCTTTGGAATAACCGTAAAGCCAAGTCTCACACCGGTGAAGCCTGCTGTCTTTGAAAAAGATCTGAACTCAATTGCACATTCTTTTGCTCCCTCACATTCATATATACTGTGCGGGACATCGTCCTCAGAAATATATGCCTCGTAAGCAGCATCATACAGAATGATCGCATTATGTTTGTTAGCATAGTCTACCCATTCCTGGAGCTTGTCCTTTTTAATTACGGCACCTGTGGGATTATTAGGAAAACACAGATAAATAAGATCCGGGACCTCATCAGGTATATCCGGAGTAAAATCATTCTCCTTAGTGCACTTCATATAAATGACTTCGCTAAACCTCTCAAGGTCAGGATCATACACTCCGCCTCTTCCTGCCATTATGTTGGAATCAACGTAAACAGGATATACAGGATCACATACCGCAATTTTATTATCAAGACCAAATATCTCCTGTATATTTGCACAGTCACTTTTAGCACCATCAGATACAAATATCTCATCAGGTGAGATATCACATCCACGTGCCTTAAAGTCTTTTTCCGAAATAATATCTCTCAAAAACTCATAGCCAAGATCAGGTGCATAGCCCTTGAAGGTATCAGCGCATCCCATCTCGTCAACGGCACTGTGAAGCGCAGCAATCACTGCCGGCGCAAGGGGCTGCGTCACATCGCCGATACCAAGTCTTATTATCTCTTTATCAGGATTTTTCTCTGAAAATTCCTTAACCTTTTTACCTATTGTTGAAAACAGATAGCTTCCCGGAAGCTTTAAATAATTATCATTAACCTTTGCCATACTACTCCTTTCACTTTGCGTATCATAAAATGTTTAAAAAGCGGAAATGCAAAACAATTTTCCTCGTATAAAGTAAAAAAGAATGCAACATATTCCCATCGCGCGATGTGCAGATCACTTGGCGAGGTTTTTTCGAGCCTAGTGAAATGTCATACACAGTAGTGCGCATCCACAGCGGAGCGTACCTATTGAATAAAAAAAGGCGTCTTGAACACATGTCCAAGACGCCCTTGCCTTTATTGGTTTAATTTACAACCTGTGTACCATATATGTCAAACATTTTATTCGTCCAAAGCTATTGACATCATTTCTAAAAATATTTACCATAAATCAGTAAAGGCAATGGGGCCAAAACAGTAAGGGATAACTCTCACTGTTTTGGCCTTTTTTCGATTAATAAATCAGGAGGCAATATGTCGGTAAAATATGTATTTGTTATGGGAGGAGTTGTTTCAGGTTTAGGAAAAGGTATTACAGCCGCTTCTCTCGGAAGGCTCTTAAAGGCCAGAGGATATAAGGTTACCATGCAGAAGTTCGATCCCTACATCAACATGGATCCCGGAACAATGAACCCCATTCAGCATGGAGAAGTTTTTGTAACAGAGGACGGAACCGAGACTGACCTTGACCTTGGTCATTATGAGAGATTCATTGACGAAAGCCTCGATAAGAATTCCAATGTCACCACAGGAAAAATCTACTGGTCCGTTCTTCATAAAGAAAGACGCGGTGACTACGGCGGACATACTGTCCAGGTTATACCCCACATAACAAATGAAATCAAGGATCGTTTCTACAGAAATTATGAAAATGACGATACTCACATCGCAATAATCGAGGTTGGAGGAACAGTCGGTGACATTGAATCCCAGCCTTTCCTCGAAGCCATCAGACAGTTCCAGCATGAGGTAGGCCATGAAAATGCCATGATAATCCTGGTATCTCTTATCCCATACCTTCGCTGCTCACAGGAGATAAAGACAAAGCCCACACAATCTGCTGTCAAGACTCTGCAGGGAATGGGACTCTCACCGGACGTCATCGTGTGCAGAACAGAGGTTGAGCTTGATAAGGATACTAAGGAAAAAATCTCGCTTTTCTGTAATGTTCCAAGCAGGAATGTTCTTAATAACCTCGACCTTAAATACTTATATGAAGCGCCACTTGCCATGGAAAAAGAACACCTGGCAGAGGTTGCTCTCGAGTGCCTGAATCTTCCATGCAAAGAACCCAATCTCAATGACTGGCAGCACATGGTAGATACACTATATTCGCTTGACGAAACTGTCACAGTTGCACTTGTTGGAAAATACACTCAGCTTCACGATGCGTATCTTAGCGTTGTAGAAGCTTTAAAGCATGGCGGAATCGCAGCTAAACGTGAAGTTAAAATAAAGTGGATTGATTCAGAAACAGTCACAGCCGGGAATGTCAGCGAAGTCTTATCAGATGTTCAGGGTGTGATCGTACCCGGAGGATTTGGTGACCGCGGAATAGAAGGAATGATCACCTGTATAAAATATGCAAGGGAAAACAAAATTCCTTTCCTTGGTATCTGTCTTGGAATGCAGCTTGCCATAATAGAATTTGCAAGAGATGTACTTGGTTTTGACGATGCACACTCAATTGAATTCAATCCCGGCACAACTCATCCCCTCATCGCACTTTTACCTGATCACACCACAGGGGAAGACCTTGGCGGAACCTTAAGACTCGGTTCATATCCCTGCACCCTTGAAGAAGGCAGCCTTGCACACTCTCTGTACGGAACAACGAATATCACAGAGCGTCACCGTCATCGCTACGAAGTTAACAATGATTACAGGGATGCATTAAAAGAACATGGCCTTAGATTATGCGGTCTGTCACCTGATAACAGGATTGTCGAGATGATAGAGTACCCTGAAAATGCATTCTTCATCGCTACTCAGGCACATCCTGAATTCAAGTCCCGCCCCAACAATCCGCATCCCTTATTTGCCGGTTTTATTAAGGCTGCAAGAGATTATAACTAAATATCAAGTATGATTGTTACCGGACCGTCATTAATGGATTCAACCTTCATATCTGCGCCGAACACTCCGGTCTTAACTTCAAAGCCGCTCTTCCTGCACTCTGACACAGCAAGCTCATATAACGGCTCTGATATTTCAGGTTTTGCAGCATCTGTAAATCCCGGTCTTCGAGACTTACAATCAGCATATAAAGTGAACTGGCTTACAATGAGGAACTCTGCTCCGGCGTCCTTGGGATTCACATTCATCTTGCCGTTTTCATCTTCAAAAACTCTGAGGCCGCAGATTCTGTCAGCCATTTTTACTGCCTGCGCTTCTGTGTCCTCAGTATGAACTCCCAATAATACCAGGAATCCCTTTCCTATCTCTGAAACCTTTTTACCATCAATTGTTACCGAAGCTGATAAAACTCTGGTTACTACTGCTCTCATACTTTCTCCTCTAAATTCCTTTATAGTTGTTTCTAGGTTTTTGTGGTCATTTTCCACTTTTGTCCACAAGAAGTCATCACATAGAACAAAGAGTCGCTCGCGACTCTTTGCGCGCTGGTGCGCGCAAGCTTTAGCTTGCAAAATTCATCTGCGCACCAGTCGCATCCTTAGCGGAGCGCGGTTGCAGAATGCAACATATTCCTTTCGCGCGATGTGCAGATCACTTGGCGAGGTTTTTTCGAGCCTAGTGAAATGTCATACACAGTAGTGCGCATCCTCGCGGAGCGCTTTTGTATCATAGGAAAGCAATTTCCTATGATATAAAAATATCATAGCAAAATCCATTATCCAACCCTTATTACATTTAGGCCTGTCTCACTTACACGGCATTTTTAAAAGTTAATACAAATTTAATTTCAAAATAATTGTTATACTTCAGTCCCTATGTGAATAATATAATCAAAGACTCATGAATGTTAGGAGGTATAAAAATGAAGCGTATTCTTAAATCACTTATTGCAATAGCTCTTGTTTTTTCTCTTGGAATATCACTTAATCCGGTTAATGCATTAGCTGCGTCCAAGCGTTATGGCACCATAGTAAAATCCACTTCCGGTTATGTGTCCACTACCCTATATCCGGGAGCAAAGCCCAAAAAGGCGAAGTTCAAGATCCAGACTGAGCTGGTTAACGACACTCTTATCGATACTAATGATGACTTCATCGAGTACTCAGAATATAAGGTAACCCTTACCATCGACAGGAAGGATCTTACCAAAAAGGAAATCGTCAATATTGTAAAAGATTCAAAGAACAAGAAAACTTCTTTCAATGATTATATAGCTATCTTTATCGACAAAGACGGTGATCCTGCTTCTAATATAATTGTATCCGGCGGTATGGATGATGACCTTTCATCTCCCGGAGAAAGAGTCGAGGCAAAATATAATAAACGAATATATTACATCAACAGCTATCGAAAAGTATCTGTACTCACCTATAAAGTGTTGATACCTCACGGTGGTGAAGCTGTTTATTTCGGCGTAGCAGGTCAAAAAAACGGTCAGATCACAAATGATAACAGAAACAAATACAAACAGCGCCGAATTAATTTCTATCAGGCAGGCTATGGTAACAGCAAGCGCGGCTTCGCATATGTAAAGAAGCTCAACTGATACTTTATGTATCTTAAACAGTTAAATATGATGGCCGGGGCCTTTACCGGAGGTTCAGGTGACTACGTGACCTTATTTGAGCCAACTGCTACAGAGCTCGAACTATCCGGAGAAGGTTTTGTTCTTGCTTCCGTTGGCGAAGAAAGTGGAGAGATTCCATATACCGCTTTTTTTGCAACACAATCTTATATGGATGAAAACAAAGAAATTATCAGCAGATTTGTATCAGCAGTATCAAAAGGCCTGGACTGGGTACAAAATCATGATGCAGCTGAAGTAGCAAAAATCATACAACCCCAATTCCCCGATACATCTACTAAAGTTTTGTCAGAAGTCGTAGAAAGATATCGCAGCATTGATGCCTGGAATAACTCTCTTGTTATGAAAAGTGAATCATTTGACAGACTTCAGGACGTTATGGAAGAAGCCGGAGAATTACAACAGCGAGTACCATTTGAAACCATAGTTGATAACACTATGGCTTCAAGTGTATCTCAGTAAAAAAACTTCAAAATTGCTATACATTGATTCCCTGTGCTTTCAACTCAGCCTTAGCAAGATTCTCTACACATTTACCGGTTGCGATAAGATACTCTCTTATTTTTTTAGTTGTCTCAATAGTATCTGTCGCAATGGTAGATGATTTTTGCAAAAAGAGCATACCTGGTTCACTCGTAAAATTATTGGTAAATGCTTCAGCGGCAGGAACATATTCCTTAACTACAGTCATCATGATTTTATTGTTGTACTCGTTGACAGCATTGATCATTTTAGTAAGTCGCTCAATATTTGCTATTATTCTCTGTACTTCTTCTTTTTTTCCCATCAGCAATACCTCTCTTACAACTTAGTAAATAAGCTTTTTTAGTTCTTCCTCTTCCCGGTCTTTATACCTGCCGCGATATTTTGTTTTCGTTGAACCGGTAAATTTTTCTATCGCGCTTTCAATAACCCTTATTACGCCACCCAAATCTATAGAAAGCCCTGCTGAAAATCCAATTCCAAGTGCAGCACCAATCTCAAGTTGAAACTTTCCATTTTTTAATCCTACATTAAGCTTAGCTCCCACTCCAATCTGGAGGGCAGCCATTACATCCACTCCAATGCCAAGCACAGACACTCCGGCACTGGCCTTAACATCAACAAGATAAGCGCCAATGTCTCCCTTAACAGCAATTTCAAGCCCCTTGCCCGGTATGTACTGACAGCAGGCACCTACCTCAGCGCTTACTGTGAGGGCCTTTACATCTACATCTGCATGAATATTGGCAATTCTCTCATCAAAAAGTGCAACCGATCCTTTGGCACCTGCCCTGCCTACAGAAGCTGATCCACCGGCTCTGGCTTGCATTCCATAAGCCTTATATACCTTACCGTCTTTTTCTTTTACTAAGTATGCACCGACTGATACATTTGCACTGAAATCAGCAGTCATGAACTTTGCATAACAGCCGCCTTTTAAGCAGCCTTTAGCTGTCTGGCCCTCTACCTCAGCCCCAAACAGCGTTGCTTCCCCATCCGCCTCAAAAAGTGTAGCTTCAGCAAGGGTTCCAACTTTTCTGCTATATTCGCTGACGAATGCATCTCTTTCCTCTTTTGTCAGCCACTTTCCATCCTTATAGAGGCTTTTGTATTCCGGTTTATGGTATTTTAAAGGATCCTTAGAATTTAGTTTTACATAATCCGAGACCTTAGTCTTATCAGCCAGGCTTTTGCCGTTTACTCCGGTCTTCCCAACGTACGCAGTTGGTACTCCATCACTGTTGAGATATGCCTTTTTGTAATGCCATAATTTGCCCTGCTTATCAACATACCAAAAATCTTCAACCCAGCAGCTTCTTGTTGGCTTTTTATTATCATCCTTAGAATCTTCTACATTTACCTTGGGAACATTAGGATTTATTTTACCCCCGGGCTTTGCTTTAACCTTTATCTTATTATTCTGTTTTCCCGGTGTTAAGCCGGGAGCAGCACCGGATTTATTTTTTGAACTGTTTTTAAAGTCTTCCAAAGCTATACCGCATAACTTTTTTTCTGAGTCTTCATACAGTTTAACGCACTCTAAAGCGACAGCTTTCTGGGCTTTCATACGTTTGACTTCATTTTCCAGCAAATGATGACAGAGCTCTACCATCTTCGTCCTAAGAAGTATTGTGGCAGAATCTCCCATAATATCAGGATGAAGCAGCTGCGACATCATCTCCTTAGAGTACTGCTCAATTTTCTTAGCAGCCTCATCAAACTTATCAGCTGCCTCTCTGGCCTTTTTGTAATTGACCATGAACTTTCTTGAATCAGCCATACGCACTACCTTTTTATTATCATCAATTCAAAAAATCTGTTGGCAACTTTCCTGATTCAGCATGCAAGTTATAGCCCTCAACCTTGTCGTAGGTTTCTGCTATTTTATAGAATTCCTGACATTTTTTCATCATGGAATACAACGCAGGCCCCACATCTTTGGCAATCTCATTGTATTCAAGGAAGTGATACTCTGCTGCATCACCTCCCCAGTACTTTTTGCTGAGTTCCTGCTGCAAACCGCTTATATTGGCAATTTCCTGTCTGATATCTTTGACAGAATCAGAGATTGATGCGACTTTATTATAAAGGACATCTATATTTACCTTAACCACTATAGCCATGAAATCACTCCCTTACATATAATCGCAATTTACTTAAGCCCTTCAATCAGCTGCTGAGTATGAGTCGTCGTATTAGAATACTCATGATATGCAGTATCCTCAAACTTAACCAAGCTTCTATAAGCTTTTATAAGATTATCAATTAAGGTAATTTCATCCTGCCACTCTCTTTTAAATATCTCATGAGCAGGTCCTTCCCACATGGAATCAAGCTGAACCACATCGGCTTTTATTTTGTCACGGGCATTTTCCAGGCGCTTCAGGC